>JAEWWF010000341.1 GCA_023396465.1 Pseudomonadota bacterium | reverse complement strand
GTCGTCAGGTCGATCTTCACCGAGCCGGCCAGGGCATAGGCGACCACCAGCGGCGGGCTGGCGAGGTAGTTGGCGCGCACATGCGGGCTGATGCGGCCCTCGAAGTTGCGGTTGCCCGACAGCACGGCGGCCACCAGCATGTCGTTGCCGTCGATGGCGGCGGCGATGGGCTCGTCCAGCGGGCCGGAGTTGCCGATGCAGGTGGTGCAGCCAAAGCCGGCGATGGTGAACCCGAGCTGGTCGAGATAGCCTTGCAGTCCGGCTTTCTCCAGGTAGTCCTGCACCACCTGGGAGCCCGGCGCCAGCGAGGTCTTGACCCACGGCTTGCGCACCAGCCCCTTCTCCACCGCCTTCTTGGCCACCAGCCCGGCGGCCAGCATGACGCTGGGGTTGGACGTATTGGTGCAGGAGGTGATGGCGGCGATCACCACGGCGCCGTCGCTCAGGTCGTAGCCCTCGCCCGCCACCGGCACGGCGCGGTCGGCCGCCGCGCCCTTGCCCTCGGCGGCGAAGGTGTCGCGGAAGCTGCCGGCGACGCCGCCGAGCGCGATGCGGTCCTGCGGCCGCTTCGGGCCGGCCAGCGACGGTTCCACCGTACCCATGTCCAGCTCCAGGGTGTCGCTGAACACCGGGTCGGGCGTGGTCGAGTCGCGCCACATGCCCTGGACCTTGGCATAGGCTTCCACCAGGGCGATCTGGTCGTCGTCGCGGCCGGTGGTGCGCAGGTAGCGCAGGGTTTCGGCGTCCACCGGGAAGATGCCGCAGGTGGCGCCGTACTCCGGCCCCATGTTGCCGATGGTGGCGCGGTCGGCCAGCGGCAGGTGATCGAGGCCGCTGCCGTAGAATTCCACGAACTTGCCGACCACCCCCTTCCTGCGCAGCATCTGCACCACCGTCAGCACCAGATCGGTGGCGGTGACGCCTTCCTGAAGGCGGCCGGTGAGCTTGAAGCCGATCACTTCCGGGATGAGCATGGAGATCGGCTGGCCGAGCATGGCCGCCTCCGCCTCGATGCCGCCGACGCCCCAGCCGAGCACGCCGAGGCCGTTGACCATGGTGGTGTGGCTGTCGGTGCCGACCAGCGTATCCGGGTAGGCGAGCAGGCGGCCCGACTCGTCGGTTCCGGTCCACACCACCCGCGACAGGTGTTCCAGGTTGACCTGATGGCAGATGCCGGCCCCCGGCGGCACGACGCGGAAATTATCGAACGCCTTCTGGCCCCAGCGCAGGAAGGCGTAGCGTTCGCCGTTGCGCTCGAACTCCAGGTCCATGTTCTTCCGCAGGGCGTCGGGGGTGCCGAAGAAGTCGACCATCACCGAATGGTCGATCACCAGGTCCACCGGCGACAGCGGATTGATGCGCGACGGTTCGCCGCCCATGGCCACCACCGCGTCGCGCATGGCGGCGAGATCGACCACCGCCGGCACGCCGGTGAAGTCCTGCATCAGCACCCGCGCCGGGCGATAGGCGATCTCCCGCGTCGAGCTGCGGGTTTTCAGCCACGCCGCCGCCGCCTTGACGTCGTCCACCGTGACGCTGCGGCCGTCTTCATAGCGCAGCAGGTTCTCCAGCAGCACCTTCATGGAATACGGCAGCCGCGACACATCGCCCAGGCCGGCCTCGGCGGCGGCGGTGAGGCTGAAGTAGTCGTGGTCGGTGCCGCCGACGCTGAGGGTGCGACGTGTCTTCAGGGTGTCGTGTCCACACAGGGGCATGGATGGCTCCTCGGCTCGGGTGGGTGGGGCGCGGCAGAGCCCGCCTAGGCTGGTCGGTTTTCGTCTTACCTCAATATGTAGCCGCGCCGCCTGTGTGCAATGGGGGTGGGGGCGGCGTGGTCGGATGGCGCAGGGGAGCCACCCGAACAGGTGGGGAGCATGGGTGGGCGAGGCGGTTCATTTGCGAATGCCGTTGCGTCTTCAGCGTCTTATGCGAAATGGCATGTCGCGCAAATGGCTCCTTCCGGCATAAAAATTATGAGCCAAGCCGCTTGACCCCCGCCGGGGATTCAGGTTACTTGATACAAAACAGAGGCCGTGTGTATGCAATGATGGCCCTCCTGGCATGGACGACCGATCAACGGTCGCAGCGGGAGGCGGCTTTCGCGAGGTCAACGCCGGAAAAACAACGGCGCCTCGACGGCTTAGGGAGGTTGTTCAATGTCCGAGGTCACGCCCGCACTGCGGGCTCGCTACGCCCGTATTCCGTCCACCGCGCCGTGCGGGAGGGCCGCCCGATGAGCGGCATCACCTCCACCCGCGAGATGGACACGTTCCCCAAGCTCCTGCTGCACCATGTCGCGGTGCGTCCGGGCCACACGGCCATGCGCGAGAAGGATCTCGGCATCTGGCAGGCGCGGTCGTGGGCCGAGATGAAGGACGAGATTTTCGCCTTCGCCGGCGGTCTCGCCGCCCTTGGTCTCAAGCGGGGCGAGGTGCTCGCCATCGTCGGCGACAACCGGCCGCATATGTACTGGGCGATGGTGGCCGCCCAGTGTCTGGGCGCCACGCCGGTGCCCATGTATCAGGATTCGGTGGCCGAGGAGATGCAGTACGTCCTCGACCACGCCGAGGCCCGCATCGCCGTCGTCGAGGACCAGGAGCAGGTCGACAAGCTGCTGGAAATCAAGGACCGCTGCCCCAAGCTCGAAACCGTGGTGTTCGAGGACGAGCGGGGCATGCGGCACTATGACCAGCCGTTCCTGCACGCCTATGAAAAGGTCCAGCAGCTCGGCCGCGAGTTTCTCCAGAAGAGTCCGGGCTTCCTGGATGGCGAGATCGCCAAGACCAAGGGCACCGACATCGGTGTGATGCTCTATACCTCGGGCACCACCGGCAAGCCCAAGGGCGTGATGCTGTCTTACGACAACGTGCTCATCACCGCCCGCAACGCCTCCGCCATGGAGGGACTGGACCACACCGAGGAAACGGTGGCCTACCTGCCCATGGCGTGGGTCGGCGACCATATCTTCTCGTTGGCCCAAGCTTACGTCTGCGGCTACACGGTGAACTGCCCGGAAAGCAGCGACACCCTGATGAACGATCTGCGCGAGATCGGGCCGACCTATTACTTCGCGCCGCCGCGCATCTATGAAAACCTGCTGACCTCGGTGATGATCCGCATGGAAGATGCGGCGCCGATGAAGCGGAAGATGTTCGCCTACTTCATGGACGTGGCCAAGAAGTGCGGGCCGCAGATCCTGGACGGCAAGCCGGTTCCGTTCGGCGACCGTTTCAAGTACTGGCTTGGCAACATCCTGGTCTACGGGCCGCTGAAGAACGTGCTCGGTCTGTCGCGCCTGAAGCTGGCCTATACCGCCGGCGAGGCCATCGGGCCGGAAATCTTCGACTTCTACCGCTCGCTCGGCATCAACACCAAGCAGCTCTACGGCCAGACCGAAGCCTCGGTGTTCGTCTGCGTGCAGCCGACCGGCGCCATCAAGTCCGACACCGTCGGCCTGCCGGCGCCCGAGGTCGAGGTGAAGATCGACGACAATGGCGAGGTGCTTTACCGCAGCCCCGGCGTGTTCGTCGGTTACTACAAGAACCCCGAAGGCACGGCCGAGACCAAGGATGCCGACAACTGGGTGAAGACCGGCGACGCCGGATACTTCGACAGCGACGGCCAACTGAAGATCATCGACCGGGCCAAGGACGTCGGCAAGCTGACCAACGGCGGTATGTTCCCGCCCAAGTACCTGGAAAACAAGCTGAAGTTCTTCCCCTTCATCAAGGAAGCGGTGGCCTTCGGCGATGGTCGAGACTACGTGACCGCCTTCGTCAACATCGACCTGGAAGCCTGCGGCAACTGGGCGGAGCGGCGCGGCATCCCGTACTCCGGTTTCCAGGATCTGTCGGCCCGCAGCGAGGTTTACGACCTGATCGAAGAGTGCGTGCAGAAGGTCAATGCGGATCTGAAGAAGGATCCCATGCTGTCGCACTGCCAGATCCGCCGGTTCCTCACCCTGCACAAGGAACTGGACGCCGACGACGGCGAACTGACCCGCACCCGCAAGGTGCGCCGCCGGTTCATCGCCGACCGCTACGCCCCGCAGATCGAGGCGCTGTATTCCGGCGTGCCGATGGTGAAGGTGGAAAGCGAGGTCACCTTCGAGGACGGTCGCAAGGGCGTGCTCAAGGCCGACCTGCGCATCCGCGAAGTCACCGGCTTTGAATCGGTCCGGCCGGTCGAGCACCTGCTGCGCAAGACGGCATAAGGCGTTGGCGGCACCGGCCGGGCGCGTCCCGGCGGGTCGCCGCCCGGTCCCGAGCGACGCTCGGACGACACCCATTCCGGGCAGGGGCCGCAAGAGCCCCGCCCGCATCAGGACACACCAGGGAGGCACTGCATGTCCGCCAGTGGTCAGGACAAGGGCAGGCGCATCGGCGACGTGGTGCTGAAGGTCGACAACATCTCGTTGTCCTTCGGCGGCGTCCGCGCCCTCACCAACATCAGCTTCACCGTGCGCGAGCACGAGATCCTGTCGATCATCGGCCCGAACGGCGCCGGCAAGAGCAGCATGCTCAACGTGATCAACGGCTTCTACCATCCGCAGGAAGGCGTGATCACCTACAAGGGCAAGGCGCGTTCTCGCATGCGGCCGCACGAGGCGGCCCGCCAGGGCATCGCCCGCACGTTCCAGAACATCGCCCTGTTCAAGGGCATGAGCGCGCTCGACAACATCATGACGGGCCGCAACACCATGATGAAGTCGAACATCTTCTCCCAGGCGCTGTACTGGGGCCTCGGCCAGAAGGAAGAGGTCGCCCACCGCGAATACGTGGAGAAGATCATCGACTTCCTGGAGATCGAATCGATCCGCAAGACGCCGGTCGGCCGTCTGCCCTACGGCCTGCAAAAGCGGGTGGAACTGGGGCGTGCCCTGGCGGCGCAGCCGGAACTGCTGCTGCTGGACGAGCCCATGGCCGGCATGAACGTGGAGGAGAAGGAGGACATGTGCCGCTTCATCCTCGACGTCAACGACGAGTTCGGCACCACCATCGTGCTGATCGAGCACGACATGGGCGTGGTGATGGACATCTCCGACCGCGTGGTGGTGCTCGACTACGGCCGCAAGCTGGCCGAGGACGTGCCCGACGCGGTGCGCGCCAACCAGGAAGTCATCGACGCCTACCTGGGGGTGAGCCATGCCGCGTAAGGACTGTTTGCGTTCGGGCGCCGCGGGGGCCTTCCCGCGCCATGAGGCGCGACGGACCCGTCGCCCCGCCCTGAGGACCACCCCGAGCCGAGGAGTC
This sequence comes from Pseudomonadota bacterium, assembly GCA_023396465.1. Lineage (GTDB taxonomy): Bacteria > Pseudomonadota > Alphaproteobacteria > Rhodospirillales > Rhodospirillaceae > Caenispirillum. The sequence continues at coordinate 21,915 of JAEWWF010000341.1, read as the reverse complement.
GCGTGATGGACTTCCTTTCCTCCATCTTCATCGACCCCTTCGTGCAGATCGGCAGCTACCCGCTGTTCTTCGTCGAGGTGGTCATCGGCGGCCTGCTGTCGGGCGTCATGTATTCGCTGGTGGCGCTCGGCTTCGTGCTGATCTTCAAGGCATCCGGCGTGTTCAACTTCGCCCAGGGCGCCATGGTGCTGTTCGCCGCCCTGTCCTTCGCCGGTTTGATGGAACATGGCCTGCACTGGTCCATCGCCCTGGTGCTGACCATGGGCATCATGGCCCTGGTCGCCATCGCCGTCGAACGGCTGGTGCTCGGCAAGCTGGTCAACCAGCCGCACATCATCCTGTTCATGGCCACCATTGGCATCACCTACTTCCTTGACGGCTTCGGTCAGACCATCTGGGGCTCCGACGTCAAGGTGCTGGACATCGGCATCCCACAGACCCCGATCGAGATCGGTGGCGTGCTGATCAACCAGTTCGACATCTTCGCCGCCGTGGTCGCCGGCCTGCTGGTGTTCGTGCTGGCGGTGTTCTTCCAGAAGACCCGCGTCGGCCGCGCCCTGCGCGCGGTGGCCGACGACCATCAGGCGGCCCTGTCGGTCGGCATTCCGCTGAAGACCATCTGGGCCATCGTGTGGACCGTCGCCGGCCTGGTCGGCCTGGTCGCCGGCATCATGTGGGGGTCCAAGCTCGGCGTGCAGTTCAGCCTTGCCCTGGTGGCGCTGAAGGCCCTGCCGGTGCTCATCCTCGGCGGCTTCACCTCCATTCCCGGCGCCATCGTCGGCGGCCTCATCGTCGGTGTCGGCGAGAAGGTGGCAGAGGTGTTCTGGGGCTCCGCCTTCGGCGGCGCCATCGAGGACTGGTTCGCCTACATGCTGGCTCTCGTCTTCCTGCTGTTCCGGCCCCAGGGCCTGTTCGGCGAGAAGATCATCGAGCGCGTCTGAGCCGGGAGATCGTGACACATGCTTTACCGTGAAGCAGGCCAGTTCAAGACCAGCTACGCCAAGGACTGGTCGATGTTCCCGATCGCGCAGGACCGCTTCGTGGTCTTCGGGATGCTGGCGATCGCCTTCATCGCCGTGCCGGCGTTGTCCAGCCAGTATTGGCTGTCGACCATCCTCATGCCCTTCCTGGTCATGAGCATGGCGGCCCTTGGCCTCAACATCCTCACCGGCTATGCCGGCCAGCTGTCGCTGGGCACCGGCGGGTTCATGGCGACCGGCGCCTTCGCCGCCTACAAGTTGTCGACCGCCTTCCCTGGCATGCCGATCGAGGTGGTGTTCCTCGCCTCCGGCCTCATCACCGCCGGCGTCGGCGTGCTGTTCGGTATTCCCAGCCTGCGCATCAAGGGCTTCTATCTCGCGGTGGCGACCCTGGCGGCGCAGTTCTTCCTGCTGTGGCTGTACAACAAGGTGCCGTGGTTCACCAACTACTCCACCTCGGGCGTCATTTCCGCGCCGCCGCGCACCATCCTGTTCACCGACATCTATGTCACCGGCCCGCAGGCGACGGCCGAGGCGAAGTACCTGTTCGCCCTGACCCTGGTGGTGATCCTGGCGCTGGCCGCCAAGAATCTGGTGCGGTCGTCCATTGGCCGCCGCTGGATGGCGGTGCGCGACATGGACATCGCGGCGGAAATCATCGGCATCAAACCGCTCCAGACCAAGCTGTCGGCCTTCGCCATCAGCTCCTTCTACTGCGGTGTGGCGGGTGCCATGTGGGCCTTCCTGTACACCGGTTCGGTGGAGCCGCTGGCGTTCGACATCAACCGGTCGTTCCAGGTGCTGTTCATGATCATCATCGGCGGCCTGGGCTCCATCCTGGGGTCGTTCCTGGGCGCTGCCTTCATCATCGCGTTGCCGATCCTGCTGACCAACGCGCCGCACATGCTCGGCCTGAATATTGCGGTCGACGTGGTGTCGCACCTTGAGTTCATGATCTTCGGCGCGCTCATCATCTTCTTCCTGATCGTCGAGCCGCACGGCCTCGCCCGCCTGTGGCAGATCCTGAAGGAAAAGCTTCGCCTGTGGCCGTTCCCCTACTGAGTGCGGGGCTGACGCAAGCCATTGACGATTTGCGGCGCGAAGACCCTCGAAGAAGGTGCGGCGCCGCACCCGCCCCGGCCCCGGCCGGCGCGGACGCCGCAACGGATACAACAAAAGACCCAAGGTCCAAGGGAGGACTTTCAGACATGAAGTTCAAGACGCTTTCCTCCGCCGCCATTGCGCTGGCGATCGGCTTCGGCGCCACCCTGGCCGTCGACACCGCCGCCATGGCCAATGAGCAATACGTTCCGGGCACCGTCTATCGCTCCGGTCCCTATGCCCCCGGTGGCATTCCCTGGGCCAACGGCTATGCCGACTACTTCGCGCTGCTGAACGAGCGCGACGGCGGTATCGGCGGCGTGAAGATCGCCTATGAGGAGTGCGACACCGCCTACAACAACGACAAGGGCGTCGAGTGCTACGAGAAGATGAAGGGCAAGAGCCCCTCCGCCTTCCAGCCTCTGTCGACCGGCATCACCTACGCCCTGCTCGACCGCGTGAATGCTGACGGCCTCCCGATGATCACCTCGGGTCTCGGCCGCGCCGATGCCTCCGACGGCACGATCTTCCCGTGGGTCTTCACCCTGCCGGTGACCTACTGGGCCGGTGCCGACGCCATCGTGCAGTACATCGCCGGCAAGGACGGCGACCTGAAGGGCAAGACCATCGCGCTGGTCTACCACGACAGCGCCTACGGCAAGGAACCCATCAAGACCCTGGAATATCTGGCCGAGAAGCATGGCTTCAAGCTGGAGCTGTTCCCGGTCGCCCATCCGGGTCTGGAGCAGAAGGCCACTTGGCTCAAGATCGGCCGTCAGGTCCGTCCCGACTGGACCATCATGTGGGGCTGGGGTGTCATGAACTCCACCGCCATCAAGGAAGCGGCCGCCGTCGGCTACCCGATGGACAAGTTCATCGGCACCTGGTGGTCGGGCTCCGAGGTCGACACCAACGCCGCCGGCCCGGTCTCCAAGGGCTATCTGTCGGCTCAGTTCCACGGTGCCGGCCCTGACTTCCCGGTCCTCCAGGACGTGCTCACCCACGTCCATGGCAAGAACAAGGGCGCCGGTCCGAAGGAGGAAGTGGGCAACATCCTCTACAACCGCGGTCTGATCTCGGCCGTGTTCACCGCCGAAGGCATCGCCACCGCCCAGAAGAAGTTCGGCAATCGTCCGCTGACGCCGGAAGAGGTGCGCTGGGGCATCGAGAACATCGACCTCAACGAAGCGCGTCTGGCGGAACTGGGCCTGACCGGCCTGCTCAACCCGGTGAAGCTGTCGTGCAACGACCATGAAGGCGGCGGCGCCGTCATCATCCAGCAGTGGGACGGTAAGACCTGGTCGCCGGTGTCCGACTGGATCATGCCGAACCGCGACGAGTACCTGCGCAAGATGTACGAAGACTCCGCGGCCGCCTACGCCAAGGAGAAGGGCATCGAGCCGCGCGACTGCTCGAAGGAAAGCTGAGGTTGTTGTGACGCCTGATGGCCCGGCACGCCGGACCATCAGGCTGCGTTCACGCGCCACGCAGGCTCCCGCCGCATTCGCGGCGCCGGCGCAGTCGCGCCGGCCGGCGATCGGATGACCCGGTCGCCGGAAGCCCGCGTCGGGCGAATCACAATTCTGCATGAGGTAAAGCCGTGAGCGAAGCCGCCGTGAAGGTTGTCGGGGACTCGCCGGCCGCGCAGACCGCGCAGCCCATCCTCTCCGTCAACAACATCGAAGTCATCTACGACCACGTCATCCTGGTCCTGAAGGGCGTGTCGCTCCAGCTTCACGAGGGCGGCATCACGGCCCTGCTGGGCGCCAACGGCGCTGGCAAGACCACCACCCTGAAGTCCATCTCCAACCTGCTGCGCGCCGAGCGCGGCGAGGTGACCAAGGGCACCATCGAATATCGCGGGGAACGCATCGACGCGCTCACCCCTTCCGAACTGGTCAAGCGCGGCGTCGTCCAGGTGATGGAAGGCCGTCACTGCTTCGAGCACCTGACCGTCGAGGAAAACCTGCTCACCGGCGCCTATACCCGCCGTGACGGCGCGGGCGCGGTGAAGGACGATCTGGAGCGCGTCTATCACTATTTCCCGCGCCTGAAGGAACGCCGCACCAGCCAGGCCGGCTATACCTCCGGCGGCGAGCAGCAGATGGTCGCCATCGGCCGCGCCATGATGGCCCGGCCCAAGGTCATCCTGCTCGACGAGCCCTCCATGGGTCTGGCGCCGCAGCTGGTCGAGGAAATCTTCGAGATCGTCAAGCAGCTGAACGAACAGGAAAACGTGTCGTTCATCCTGGCCGAGCAGAACACCATGGTGGCGCTGCGCTATGCCAAGTTCGGCTACATCCTGGAAAACGGCCGCGTGGTGATGGAAGGCGACGCCGCCCGTCTGCGCGAAAACGACGACGTGAAGGAATTCTACCTCGGCCTCTCTGGCGGCGACCGCAAGAGCTTCCGCGACGTCAAGCACTATCGCCGCCGCAAGCGCTGGCTGTAACGGTGTCGACCATGAAGAAAGGGGCCGTGCGACCGTTTGCACGGCCCCTTTCCCTGCCTATCATGCCTTCTGCATAAGACGACTATCGGGAGCCCCGCGCCATGTCCGAGCATTTCGACGCCCTGGAAACCCGTGATGCCGAGACGCGCGAGGCCGCGCTGATGGTGTCGCTGCGCGAGACCATCGCGCACGCCAAGGCCGCCACTCCCTACTTCGCCGAGCTGCTGGCCGGCGTCGACCCGCAGGACATCCAGAGCCGCGCCGACCTCGCCCGGCTGCCGGTCACCCGCAAGCACGACCTCATCGCCCTGCAACAAAAGGCGCCGCCCTTCGGCGGGCTGGTGGCCACCGGTCTGCCGCTGGGGCACATGTTCCAGAGCCCCGGCCCCATCCACGAGCCGGAGGGAATCGGCGCCGACTACTGGCGTGCCGCCCGCGCTCTTTACGCCGCGGGTTTCCGTCCGGGCGATCTGGTCCACAACACCTTCAGCTATCACTTCACGCCCGGCGGCTGGATTCTCGACAACGGCGCCCGGGCGTTGGGCTGCACCGTGTTCCCCGCCGGTGTCGGCCAGACCGAGTTGCAGGCCCAGGCGGTGGCAGCCATGAAGCCGGCCGGCTACACCGGCACCCCCAGCTTCCTGCGCATCATTCTGGAAAAGGCGGCGGAGCTTGGCCTTGATTGCTCGTCGCTGAAGACGGCGCTGGTGTCCGGCGAGGCGCTGCCGCCATCGCTGCGGGCGCAGATCAAGGATCTCGGTGTCATGGCCTATCAGGCTTACGCCACCGCCGACCTCGGCGTCATCGCCTACGAGTCGGAGGCCCTGGAGGGCATGATCTGTTCCGAGGGCGCCATCGTCGAGATCGTCCGCCCCGGCACCGGCGATCCGGTGCCCGAGGGCGAGGTTGGTGAGGTGGTGGTGACGGTGTTCACCCGCGAATACCCCCTCATCCGCTTCGGCACCGGCGACATGAGCGCCGTGCTGCCGGGTATCAGCCCGTGCGGCCGCACCAACATGCGCATCAAGGGGTGGATGGGCCGCGCCGACCAGACCACCAAGGTGAAGGGCATGTTCGTCCACCCCGAACAGGTCGCCGCCGTGGTCAAGCGTCACCCGGAACTGCTGAAGGCCCGCTTGGTGGTCACCAGCCTCGACAACGTCGACCAGATGACCCTGAAGGCCGAAAGCACCGCCACCGACCCGGCCCTGGCGGCGGCGGTGGCCGAAACCCTGCGCGAGGTGGTCAAGTTGAAGGGTGCGGTGGAGCTGGTGAACCCGGCCAGCCTGCCCAACGACGGCAAGGTCATCAGCGACGAACGGAGTTATGAGTGATATTAGCGCCCTCAGGCGCCGGGCGGCCGCTGGCGCGGCCTTGGCTCACGCCGCATAGGCGGCGGCGCGCGGTCGCGCTTGCCAGGCTGCCCTGAGGTGCCCTCAGGCCAGCCTGGGATGGGCCGGAGCCGGAGCCGGGGGAGGGGCGGGCCGCCGTTCCGCGCCCCCTTCACAGCGCCGCCGAAGCCGCTATGGTGCAGCCATCATGCCCGAGCTGCCTGAAGTCGAAACCGTCTGCCGTGGCCTCTCCCTGGTGCTGGAGGGGCGCCGGCTCGTGCAGGTGGAGGTGCGCCGCCCCGACCTGCGTCAGCCGTTCCCGCCCGGCTTCGCCCTGGCGCTGATCAGCCGTCGGGTGGAGCGCATCCGTCGGCGCGGCAAGTATTACATCTGGGAGCTGGATACCGGCACGGCGCTGCTCGGCCACCTTGGCATGTCCGGCTCCATGGTGGTCAGCCCGCCGGGCAGCAATTTCGCGCCGCCGGGGCCGCACGACCATGTGCTGTTCACCACCGACGAGGGGGCGGTGGTCACCTATGCCGATCCGCGCCGGTTCGGGCTGATGACCCTGTCGACGGTGGATCAGGTGGAGCGGCATCCGCTGTTGGCCGCCATGGGGCCGGAGCCGCTGTCCGACGCCTTCACCCCGGCGGTGTTGGCCGCTGCCTTCGCCGGCAAGCGCACGCCGGTGAAGAGCGCGTTGCTGGATCAGGGCGTGGTGGCGGGGCTTGGCAATATCTATGTGTGCGAGGCGCTGTTCCGCACCGGCATCGCCCCGACCCGGCTGGCCGGCAGCGTGTCGCGGCCGCAACTGGCGCGGCTGGTGGAGGCCATCAAGGCGGTTCTGGCAGAGGCCATCGTGGCCGGTGGCTCGTCCCTGCGCGACCATCGCCAGGCGTCGGGGGAACTGGGCTATTTCCAGCACAGTTTCGCCGTCTACGACCGCGCCGGCAAGCCCTGTCCCGGCTGCGACTGCGGCGCGGCCGAGGGGCGCGCGCCCGGCATCCAGCGCATCGTGCAGGCCGGGCGGTCGACTTTTTTCTGTGCCAAACGGCAGCGGTGAGATAGCGTGAGCGCCATGCGCATTCCGGCGTTCATACGGGCTTCCTGTGGGATGCTCGCGGTCCTGACGGTGCTGGCGGCGGCTGGCGCCGGGCGGGCGGAGTCATTCCTCGACGGATTCGAGGATCTGCCGCTGATGCCCGCCCTGCGTCAGAGCGACCACACCACCACCCTGTTCGACACCCCCTATGGCCGCATCGTCGAGGCCTATGCCACCGGCAGCACGACGCGGCAGCAGGTGCTCGACTTCTATGTCTCCACCCTGCCGCAGCTTGGCTGGCGGCAGGTCGGACAGACCGAGTTCCGCCGCGAGGGCGAGTCCCTGCGGATCGAGTTTCCCCGCCCGCGACCGGGCGGGCCGGCCCTGGTGGTCCGGTTCGAGGTATCGCCCGACTGACCGCCACGGCCTCCATTCGTCCAAGACCATTAACCAAGCCATCGACCACGGAGCATTTTCCGATGCCCTACGAGAACATCCTGGTGGAAACGCGGGGTCGCGTCGGCCTCATCACCCTGAACCGGCCGAAGGCCCTCAACGCCCTGTGCGTCGGGCTGATCAAGGATCTGGGGGCCGCGCTCGATGCCTTCGAGGCCGACGACGAGGTGGGCTGCATCGTCCTGACCGGGTCGGAAAAGGCGTTCGCCGCCGGTGCCGACATCAAGGAGATGGCCGACAAGTCCTACATGGATGCCTATCTCCAGGACTTCATCACCGTCGGCTGGCAGCGCATCACCACCTGCCGCAAGCCGATCATCGCCGCGGTCGCCGGCTATGCCCTTGGCGGCGGCTGCGAGATCGCCATGATGTGCGACTTCATCCTGGCCGCCGAGAACGCCAAGTTCGGCCAGCCGGAAATCACCATCGGCACCATTCCCGGTTCCGGCGGCACCCAGCGCCTGACCCGATTCGTCGGCAAGTCGAAGGCCATGGAAATGTGCCTCACCGGCCGTCAGATGGATGCCGCCGAGGCCGAGCGCGCCGGTCTGGTGTCGCGAATCGTGCCGGTGGCCGATCTGGTGGACGAGGCGGTGAAGACCGCCGAGCGCATCGCCGGCATGTCGCGTCCGGCGGTGTTCATGACCAAGGAAGCGATCAACGCCGCCTACGAAACCACCCTCCAGCAGGGCGTGATGTTCGAGCGGCGTCTGTTCCACTCCACCTTCGCCACCGAGGATCAGAAGGAGGGCATGGCGGCCTTCGTCGAGAAGCGCCAGCCCAACTTCAAGAACCGCTGAGGGCCGGAGTCGCCCCCGTTTTGACGGTCGCCGCCCGGCGCGGCGGCCGTTCCGACTCCGGGAAGGCAAGGTCCGCCGCGCCTTTCGGAGGTTTTCCACAAGCTGCCGGTTGACGGCATGCCCGTGATTCCTTATAACCCGCGCTTCACGGTACGAAGCCGGTTATAGAACGGACAGAGAGACAAGGTTAGGCAATGGCCCATCACAAGTCGGCTAAGAAGCGCATCGTCCGCAACGCCAAGCGTTACGAGATCAATCACGCCCGCAAGTCCCGCACCCGCACCTTCATGAAGAAGGTCGAGCTGGCGATCGCCAGCGGCGACTACGATCAGGCCCAGGCCGCGATGACCGCCGCCGGCCCCGAGATCGCCCGCGCCGTCACCAAGGGTGTGCTGCACAAGAACACCGCGTCGCGCAAGATCTCCCGCCTGAACGCCCGCGTGAAGGCGCTGAAGGCCGCGTAACGTTCCTGACCGTCCGGCCGTCCCTGCCGCTTGTCGGCAGGGTTGCGCCGGGACCGGATTCGGCCGGGGCCGCCCTCCGCCCGGCGGAGGCGCGGCCTTTTGCGTGCCCCTTGGGTGACTACACACCCAAAAAGTCGTGCGTTCCCTATTCGGACATATTGCCTTCGGCCAGCTGTCATGGCTTGCTTAGGAAGGCTCCCCATCCAGGGACGCCATCATCGAAATAGTAAAAGTTTTACGCAGTCTTTCAGAATTTCTCTGAAGGACCGGAGTTTCTTTTGCTTTCTCTGATGAAGTGGCTTGATGAATTCGCCAAAGATTCGGCTTTCTTGTCGGGGCGTTTTGGGGAATCATTAATCGGGTCCAGGGCGAGTCCTCTAACGGGCCGCCCGGTGCCGCACGAGCGCGGCGTGGCGCGGCCTCGTGTTGGCGGCGCCAAAGGACTGGAGGCGCCCCGCCCGGCGTCCTCCCCCGGCTTCCACCGGGGTCCAGGTCGGCGTCACCGGCACGGCCGGAGGCGGTGCCGCCATAAGGGCGACGGGGAAAGAGGCCGCCGCGTCAGGGCGCGACGGAACGCAAGGGATTAGCGTGGAACCACCGGACCCACCGAACGAGGTGGTCCGGCGTGGCCTTTGTTGTTGCCTGAAGGCATCGCGAGGCCGGTTTCCGGTGAAACTCGATTGGGGAGGCCGCGGTGTCTCGGGCATCGTTGCAGGTTGAGAGCGCGTCGGAGTCGTTAATGGACCAAGGCCAAATGGACGTCGGACTCGCCGCCCAGTGGGATCGCGTCCAGGACCGTCTGCGGGACGAGTTCGGAGATGCCGCCTTCAAGAGCTGGGTGAAGCCGATGGCCGTCGCCGGCCTGCGCGACGGCGCGGTGACGCTGGCGGTGCCCACCCGCTTCATCCGCGACTGGGTGCTCACCCACTACGCCGACCGTATCCGCACCCTGTGGAACGGCGAGAATCCGGCCGTGCGGTCCATCGACATCGCCGTTGTCGCCGGTACTCCCCGCACGGTGCCGGAGCAGCGCCCGCGGCCGGCGGCCATGATCGCCAGCCCGGCCCTCACCGCCGCCGTCGCCGCCCTGCCGGAGCGCCTCCAGGTGGCCGATGTCACCCCCCGGTCTGGTTTGCCGGCCATGCCCGCCGCCCTGCCGGTGGCGCCGGTGGTCGACGACCTGTCGGCGCCGCTCGATGCCCGCTACACCTTCGACAATTTCGTCGTCGGCAAGCCCAACGAGTTCGCCTATGCCGCCGCCAACCGGGTGGCCGACTCCGATCAGGTGTCGTTCAACCCGTTGTTCCTCTATGGCGGCGTCGGCCTTGGCAAGACCCACCTCATGCACGCCATCGCCCACCGCCTGCGCGAGCGCCGGCCGGACCGGCGGGTGATCTACATGAGCGCGGAAAAGTTCATGTATTCCTTCGTGCGCGCCCTGCGCCACCAGGACACCATCAGCTTCAAGGAACAGTTCCGCACCGTCGACGTGCTCATGATCGACGACGTGCAGTTCATTTCCGGCAAGGACTCGACGCAGGAAGAATTCTTCCACACCTTCAATGCCTTGGTCGACCAGGGCCGGCAGATCGTCATTTCCGCCGACAAGTCGCCCAACGACCTGGAGGAGATCGGCGCCCGCCTGCGCTCGCGCATGGCCTCCGGTCTGGTCGCCGACATCCATCCCACCACCTACGAACTGCGCCTGGGCATCCTCGACTCCAAGGCCGACCAGATGGGCGTGGCGGTGCCGGTGAAGGTGAAGGAATTTCTCGCCCACAAGATCACCTCCAACGCCCGCGAGTTGGAAGGGGCGCTCACCCGTCTGGTCGCCCATGCCCAGCTGGTCGGCCGTGAACTGAGTCTGGAGACGGCCCACGAGGTGCTGGCCGATCTGTTGCGCGCCTACGACCGCCGCGTGACCATCGAGGAAATCCAGAAGAAGGTGGCGGAGCATTTCCAGATCCGCATTTCCGACATGCACTCGGCCCGCCGCGCCCGCGCCGTGACCCGGCCGCGTCAGGTCGCCATGTACCTGGCCAAGCAGCTGACCAGCCGGTCGCTGCCGGAGATCGGCCGTAAGTTCGGCGGTCGTGACCACACCACCGTGATGCACGCCGTGAAGAAGGTGGAAGAGCTGAGCGGCCAGGATCCAGCCTTCGCCGAGGACGTCAACCTGCTCCGCCGCATGCTGGAAAGCTGATCCGGCGGGGAGAGGCAGGAAGAGGGGGCGGGGATCGCGCCCTTGCATGAACTCTGCGATCCGTTATCATTCTCATGAACGTCATGGGAAGGATCGCAGCGATGGGCAAATGCGTGCATGCCATTCCGGGACGGGCCCGCTTCAGCAGCCCCGTCCTGCGCCGCGATGCGATGGCCGCCCGCGCTCTGGCGCGGCGGTTGCGGAGCGTGGTGGGCGTCGAGGCGGTGGACCTGCGGCCTGGATCGGGCTCCATCATCGTTCACTTCGACCCGGCGCAGGTTCACCTGGATGACTTGCGCCTGCATGTGGAAAGCGTTGCCCCGGCCGCGTCGGAGCTGGCTTCGGCGGTCTTCCAGGATGTCGAGGGGGTGCCGCTTCCGGCGGTGTCCCGCCGTGCCCGCGTGGCGGTGACGGAGTTGGCGTCCTCGCCGGTGGTCATGGGCACCGTGCGCCACATCGGCGGCGTGATCCGCAGCACCGCCTTCAAGGTGATCCTTGAGAAGGCGGTCCATACCGGCGTCCGCCGTATTCTCCGGGTGACGCCCTGACCCTGGCCCGTGCGCGCCGCCCGCGCTCCGGGGTGGTGCGGTGTCAGGCGGCCCCGGTTTCCCGCAGATAGTACAACAGATCCAGCGGCGGCGGCGCGATGCCGGCGCACTGGCTCAGCATGTCATGCACCTGCCCGCGATGGTGGGTCTGGTGGTTGAAGACATGCGCCATGACCTGATGCAATGGCTGCTCAAACGCGGCGCCGGTGGTGGTGGCGTAGCGCAGCGGCTGCATCAGGCGGCGGTCGTCCCAGGCATCGGTCACGGCGATGATGTGGGCGTCGAAATCCTCCCGCGCCGCATACAGGGGCTCCAGGGCGGCGTAAAGAATCTCGTCCAGCCGCCGGGCGCCGTAGTCCACCCCCTCGATGCGGCCGAACCAGATGCGATCGGCCACCAGCAGGTGATTGAGGGTGGCGACGATGGAGCCGAAGAAGCTCGGCCGGGACCGCTCGGCCTCGCCTGGCGGCAGCGTCAGGCAGGCGTCGTAGAGACGGCGGTTGGCCCAGGCGTTGTAGCGCGCGAAGACGCGGTAGTGATCGGCGATCATGCGTTTTCCCCCTGCACCGGAGCGGCGGCCGGTGCCGGACGCCCCGGCAGGCGCAGACGCAGGCGGCCACGGGTCAGCACCAGCACGTTGCCGGCCAGCACCAGGATCATGCCCGCCACCGCCACCAGCGGCCAGTGGTATCCTTCCAGCAGCGTCGAGATGCCGAGGGCGATCACCGGGAACAGCACGCTGGCGTAGGAGGCCCGGGCGGGTCCGATGCGGCCGAGCAGCGTCAGATAGAAGCCAAAGGCCAGCACCGACCCGAACAGGGCGAGATAGCCAAGCGCGACGGTGTACTCCATCCGTCCGTCCCAGCCCCACGACACGCCGGGCGCCAGGGTGACATAGGCGGCGGTGACAAGGCCGCCGTAGAGCATGCCATAGGCATTGGTCTGCAACACCGGCAGTCCGGCGCGCTGATTGCGCGACGAGATCATCATGCCGCAGCTGGCGGCGATGGTGCCGAGCAGCGCCAGCCCGACCCCGAGGGCGGTGTCGCTGCCGAGGTCGACGCCCTGCAACTCCGGCCAGAACACCAGCGCGATGCCGCCAAGGCCGACGGCGGCGCCGAGCGCCACCCGTCCCTCGATGCGATGGCCGAGGAACAGGGCGCCGAGCAGCAGGTTGAACACGATCACCGACGAAAAGGCGACGGCCAGCAAGCCGCTGGTCAGCCATTGCGCCGCCCAATAGAAGGGAATGTAGTTGAGGCAGAACAGCCCGAGGCCCTGCGCCGCCATGAAGGCGTGCTGACGGCCGTTGAACCGCATGGGCAGCCGGCGCACCCCGCACCACGCCATCAGCAGCGCCGCCGCCAGCAGGAAGCGCAAGGCCACCGACACCTCCGGCGACACCACCCCGACCTGATACTTCAACGCGATCCAGGTGGTGCCCCAGATGAGGACGACGGCGGCATAGAGGGCGTGGTTGACCATGGCGGCGGGTTCCGGCGCGGCGGGATCAGAAGCGGTCGACGTCTCCGCGGCTCAGGCCGATGTCGGCCAGGGCGCGGTCGTCCAGCGCGTGAAGCAGATGCCGCGAGCGGGCGGCCTCGCGGCGGGCCTCGATGCGGTCGAACAGGGCGATGATACGGCCCTCCAGCCGCTTGCCCAGGGCCATAACCGCGGGTGCGGACGAGGACACGGCAGGGGCGGTCTCGCAGCGCCCATGGCGCAGCGTGGCGAGGGTGGTCATGGCGATGTCTCCTGTGCGGGGCGAAGCGGCAACAGCGTCGTCGCCCTGCCTTCATCCCTACGCCTCCCGGCTGCACTGCACAAACGAGAATTCTTGCGCTTCGGATTAGCATGACTTATGCGTGGCCGATGCAGAGATTGCCGCCGCTCAACGCCCTGCGGGTATTCGAGGCCGCCGCCCGCCACCTGTCGTTCACCAAGGCGGCGGAGGAACTGCACGTCACCCAGGCGGCGGTGAGCCAGCAGGTGCGGGGGTTGGAGGATCAACTCGGCCTGCGCCTGTTCCGTCGCCTCAATCGGGCCCTGCTGCTGACCGACGAAGGCCAGCGCTACGCCGTCGCCATCCGTGGCGCCCTGGAGCAGATCGCCGATGCCACCGCCCGGCTGCGCCCAGATGCGGCCGACGACGGCAGCCTGACCGTCTCGGTCATGCCGAGCTTCGCCCACAAGTGGCTGATGCCGCGCCTCGGCCGCTTCCTCGACCGCCACCCGGACATCTCCTTGCGCATCCACACCAGCTTCGACCTGGTCGGCTTCGGCAGCGAGGGTATTCATTGCGCCGTCCGTCACGGCCCCGGCCGCTACGACGGCCTGTTCACCGAGCTTCTGTTCGCCGAGCAGCTGACGCCCGTCTGCGCCCCGGCTCTCGCCGCCCGTCTGCGCACGCCGGCCGATCTGCTGCGGGAAACCTTGCTGTACGACTACGGCACCGACTGGCCGGAATGGCTGGCGGCGGCCGGGGTGCAGCAGGCGCCGCCGCCGCGCGGGGTGGAGTTCATGGACAGCGCCATGGCCATGCAAGCGGCGGTGGACGGGCGCGGCGTCGTGCTCGGTCGCACCGGCCTGATCCGTGACGATCTGGAGTCGGGGCGGCTGGTGGCGCCGTTTCCGCTGCGCACGCCCTATGACTTCGCCCATTGGTTCGTCTGTCCCGAGGGCCACGAAACCCGGCCGAGCATTCACGCCCTGCGCGTCTGGTTGCAGCAGGAAGCCGCCGCCTTCCGGGACGGCAGCGAGGCGGCGCCGTTGCGCACCCTGCGTCTGCGCCCATTCATCGAGCCGGCCAGCGGGGGACCATGAACGCTCTTCCCTCTGGCGTCCGCCGGCCGGCGGGCGTATGACCGGCGTCGTTCGCTTTTCCGGGTCTGAAAGGTCGTCCTCGATGCGCCGCATCCTCACCGCCCTGATGGTCGCCGCCGCCCTTGCCGCCACGACACCGGCCACCCCGGCGGCGGCCCAGGGGTCGCTCACCCAGGGGCAGGTAAGGTCCATGCTGGTCACCGCCCTGCAACTGGAGCTGCTGGCGCGGGAGTGCGATTTCTTCATGACCGGCCCGCAGCGGGTGGCGGTCGCCAAGATCCGTGACTCCGCCGCCGCTGCTCTGGAGATGGGGACCGAGCAGGTGGGAAGTCTGCGTGCCGAACTGGGCGATCGCCTGCGGCCGCAGCGCGATCAGGTCTGCCTTCAGGATGAAGCGCTGTTCCGTCAAACCCTCGACGCCCTCACCGCCGCGCAGTGAGGAAGGGGGCGGCCGCTCCTCGGGGGCTTGGCTCCCGCTTGTATAAGGCGGCGGTGCCCGGTCCTACAGCAGGTCGCGCAACCGCCGCCAGGCCATGGCCAGCACCAGCGCCGGGGTGCGGAACAGGGTGCCGCCGGGGAAGGGGATGGTCGGCAGGCGGCCGATGAGGTCGAACCGTTCCGCCTGACCCGCCACCGTTTCCGCCATCAGCCGCCCGGCCAGCGTCGTCAGGCCGACGCCATGGCCGGAAAAGCCCTGGGCATAGAGCACGTTGGGCGCCAGCCGGCCGAAGTCGGGCAGGCGGTTGACGGTGATGTCGACGTAGCCGCCCCAGGCGTAGTCCACCGCCACATCGGCCAGCTGCGGGAAATAGTGGACCATGGTCCGCCGCATGGCGGCGCCGACGTTGCGCGGGTCGATGCGGGAATAGCTCACCTTGCCGCCGAACAGCATGCGGTGGTCGGCGGAGCGGCGGAAGTAATTGAGCACGAACAGGATGTCGGCCACCGCCTCGTTGCGCGGGATAAGACTGGCGGCGCGGGCCTCGCCCAGCGGCTCGGTGGCGAGGATATAGGTGCCGACCGGCATGATGGTGCGGCCGAGGCGGCGCTCCGTCTCCCAGATGTAGGCGTTGCCGGCCAGGATCACCCAGTCGGCCGTCACCCGGCCTTGCGGTGTCACCACCGTGGCGGGGCGGCCCTCTTCCCACCGCACCATGGGGGTGGCTTCGTGGATGACCACGCCGGCCCGTTCCGCCGCCGCCGCCAGCCCGAGGGTGTAGTTGAGCGGGTGGATATGGCCGCCGCGCGGGTCATGAAGGCCGCAGATATAGCGGTCCGACGCCACCCGCCGCTGCACCGCCGCCGTATCCAGGTACTCCAGGCCGCCATAGCCGTAGCGGCCCCATTCCTCGGCCAGTTCCTCCAGCTCGCGGCAATGGCGCGGCTTGATGCCGACGTGGATGTGACCGGGCTGGTAGTCGCAGGCGATGGAATGGGCGGTGATGCGCTCCTTCACCGAGTCGATGGCCTCGACGCTCATGTCCCACAGGGTCTTGGCGTCTGACGGGCTGACGTGCTTTTCCACCTTGCTCATGTCGGTGGCATAGCCGGCGATCAGCTGCCCGCCGGAGCGGCCGGAGGCGCCCCAGCCGATGCGCTGGCCCTCGATCAGCACCACCCGGTAGCCGCGTTCGGCCAGATGCAGGGCGGCGGCGCAGCCGGTCATGCCACCGCCGACAACGCAGACATCGGCCGTCACCTCCCCGCTGAGCGGCGGACGCTCGGGGGCGGGCAGGGCCGAGGCGGCGTAATAAGACGGAGCGTGGGGCGGCAGCATGGGAAGCCTCTGCGCGGCGATGCGACTCGGGATGGACGGCGGGGGTGCCTTCGGTATGCCCGTGACCCCGGCGCTGTCAAGCGGGTGTAAAAGATCGCAGGGCTGTCCTGACCTATCCGGCGGCCTCCGTCGGATGATTTTCAACGCCTGATCCCCTGGAATCCCGTGGATTTTCCAGCCATTCCAGGGGCGGAGCACAATTTCCGGCTTTTCGGCTGCGTCGGGATGTGTTCAAAATAATCACCACAGACGCCCGCTGCCGGCGGGACTGACGGCGCAACCGGCCCGCGTGCCCTTTTCTGCCAGGAGCCATCATGACCGCCCTGACGGCCTTCAACCGCACCACCGAGCAGTGGAAGCAGATCGATACCGCCCACCACATGCACCCCTTCACCGACTACAAGGCGCTGGCCGCCGAAGGGGGCTCGCGGCTGATCGTCAAGGCCGACGGTCCCTACCTGTGGGACAGCGAGGGCGAGCGGATCCTCGACGGCATGGCGGGCCTGTGGTGCGTCAACGTCGGCTATGGCCGCAAGGAACTGGCCGAGGCCGCCTATCAGCAGATGCTGGATCTGCCCTACTACAACACCTTCTTCAAGACCACCACCATGCCGGCCACCGAACTGGCGCGGAAGCTGGTGGACCTGGCGCCGCCGGGCATGAACCATGTGTTCTTCGCCGGCTCCGGGTCGGAAGCCAACGACACCAACGTTCGCATGGTGCGCCGGTATTGGGCGCTGGAGGGGCAGCCGGAGCGGCAGGTCATCATCGGCCGCAAGAACGGCTATCACGGCTCCACCGTCGCCGCCCTGTCACTCGGCGGCATGTCGGCCATGCACAGCCAGTCGGGCCTGCTGCCCGGCTTCGCCCATATCGACTCGCCGCATCAGTTCCAACTGGGCTGGGGCGAGGACGAAGACGCCTTCGGCATCCGCGCCGCCGGCTGGCTTGAGGACAAGATCAAGGAAATCGGCCCGGAAAAGGTCGCCGCCTTCATCGCCGAGCCCATCCAGGGCGCTGGCGGCCTGATCTATCCGCCGCGCAGCTATTGGGCCGAGATCCAGCGCATCTGCACTGAATACGGCATCCTGCTGATCGCCGACGAAGTGATCTGCGGCTTCGGCCGCACCGGCACCTGGTTCGGCTCGTTCACCTTCGACATCAAGCCCGACCTGATGACCATCGCCAAGGGCCTGTCGTCGGGCTATCAGCCCATCGGCGGCGTGCTGGTGGGTGATCGGGTGGCCAATACCCTGATCGAGAAGGGCGGTGAGTTCTATCACGGCTACACCTACTCGGGCCATCCGGTGGCCTGCGCGGTGGCGCTCGCCAACCTGAACATCCTGGAGGACGAGGGGATCGTCGAGCGCGTCGGCGCCGATACCGGCCCCTACTTCCAGAGCCGCCTGCGCGAACTGTCCGACCATCCCCTGGTTGGCGAAGTGCGCGGCATCGGCCTGATCGCCGGCATCGAGCTGATCAAGGACAAGGCCCGCCACGAGTTTTTCCCCAATGCCGGCCGGGTCGGCACCCTCTGCCGTGACCACAGCTTCCGCAATGGGCTGATCATGCGCGGGGTCTACGATACCATGGTGCTGGCGCCGCCGCTGATCGTCACCCGCGACCACATTGACGAGATGATCGGGAAGATCCGCCAGGTTCTCGACTTGACGGCCCGCGACGTCGGCGTGATGTAATCGACGCGGGCACACCCGCAAGATACGAACGCGGGCAGGCCCGCGGGACGACGCAACCCGAGCCGCACGGCCGGCGGTTCGGGTGCGAAAAAGACCACAATCGGCCGATAGAACAGGACATACGGTAAGGCTCCGCATGCCGCACAAGACGGCAGCACACAACAAGCCAACCGGGAGGACGCTTTGCGAACTGGGAGAACCACGACCTATGCTGAGCACGACCCGCCTGATGGCGGCCGGCGTCTGTCTGGCCGCGCTCACCCTCGCCGGCGCCGGTGGCGCGGGGGCTGAGGAACCCAAGGTCCTCAACGTTTACAACTGGTCCGACTACATCGGTGAAGACACGCTGGAGCGATTCACCAAGGAAACCGGGATCGCCGTCCAGTACGACGTCTACGACAGCAACGAGATGCTGGAGGCCAAGCTGTTCTCCGGCTCGTCGGGCTATGACGTGGTGGTGCCGACCTCGCCGTTCATGGCCCGCCAGGTGCAGGCCGGCATTCTGATGCCTCTGGACAAGGCCAAGGTGCCCAACTGGGGCAAGCAGGACCCCGGCCTGTTGCAGGTGCTGGAGAACGCCGACCCTGGCAACGCCCACGCGGCCATCTACATGTGGGGCACCAACGGCCTCGGCATCAACGTCGAGAAGGTGAAGGCGGCGCTTGGCGACGACGTGCCGCTCGACAGCTACGACCTGTTGTTCAAGCCCGAGTATGCGTCGAAGCTGGCCGGCTGCGGCATCTATGTGTTCGACAGCGCTTTCGAGGTGCTGCCGGTCGTTCTCGGCTACCTTGGGCTCGATCCCAATTCCGAGAGCGCCGAGGACTACAAGAAGGCGGAGGAGGTGATGATGTCCATCCGCCCCTACATCCGCAAATTCCACAGCTCCGAATACATCAACGCCCTGGCCAATGGCGACATCTGCATGGCGCTTGGCTATTCCGGCGACATCTTCATCGCCCAGGGGCGGGCGGAGGAGAGCGGCAACGGTGTGACGCTCGATTACATCATCCCCAAGGAAGGCACCGCCGTGTGGTTCGACACCCTGGTGATCCCCAAGGACGCACCGCACCCCGGCAATGCCCACGCCTTCATTGATTTCATCCTGCGCCCCGACGTCATCGCCGGTGTCTCCAACTACGTTTGGTACGCCAACGGCGTGCCGGAGAGCCTGCCGCTGGTGGACGAGGCGGTGCGGATCAATCCGTCGATCAACCCGCCGGACGACATCATGAAGAAGCTGTACGCGGTCAAGCCGGCGTCGCAGGCGCTGGACCGGCTGCGCACCCGCACCTTCGCCCGCATCAAGACCGGGGTCTGAGGCGACCGCGCGGCCGCTCTCCGGGCCTCTGCCGGACCTCGGAGAGCGGGCCCCGCACGGTGCAATCATGTCACTTGCGGCGGGTGGTAAATGCTGCAATGACTGCGGGTTGCCAGCCGGTGACGGTGCATGCCGCCGCCCGCCGCCGCTGGCGGTCCAGCGATAGTGGAACCGACCGGCCACCACCGGTCCAGGACCCGAACCGAGGAGGCTTTTGACGATGCGCGTGTTCACCCGATCCCTCGTCGCCGGTATGGCGATCGCCACCGGCGTGGCCGGGGGCGCCGTGGCCCAGGAAGAGAAGGTCCTGAACGTCTACAACTGGTCGGACTACATCGCCGAGGACACGATCGCCAATTTCGAGAAGGAAACGGGGATCAAGGTCAATTACGACGTCTACGACAGCAACGAGATGCTGGAGGCCAAGCTGCTGGCCGGCAACTCGGGCTATGACGTCATCATGCCGACCTCCACCTTCCTCGCCCGTTTCGTAAAGGGCAATATCGTCCAGCCGCTGGACAAGGCGAAGATCCCGAACTTCGCCAATCTGGATCCGGGCCTGCTTGCCGGTCTCGCCAACAACGACCCCGGCAACGCCCACGCCGGCATCTACCAGTGGGGCACCAACGGCATCGGCTACATCCCCGAGAAGGTGACGGCGGCCCTGGGCGCCGATGCGCCGGTGGACTCGTGGGACCTGCTGTTCAAGCCCGAGAACGCCGCCAAGCTCACCTCCTGCGGCATTTACGTGCTCGACAGCCCGTCGGAAATCTTCCCCATCACCATGGCCTATCTCGGCTATGCGCCCGATACCGAGGACGCCGAGGCCTACCAGAAGGCCGAGGAGCTGTGGGCCGGCATCCGCCCCTACATCACCAAGTTCCACAGCTCGGAATACATCAACGCGCTGGCGAACGGTGACGCCTGTGTCGCCATGGGCTTCTCGGGCGACGTCTTCATAGCCGCCGCGCGGGCCGAGGAAGCGGGCAAGGATTTCACGATTGAATACGCCATCCCGAAGGAAGGCACCCTGATGTGGTTCGACACGCTGGCCATCCCGGCCGACGCGCCGCACCCGAACAACGCCCATGCGTTCATCAACTACATCCTCCAGCCGGAGGTGGTGGGCGCCATCACCAACTATGTGTCCTATGCCAATGCCGTGCCGGCGTCGAAGGACGTGGTTGACCCGGAAATCTGGAACAACCCGGCCATCTTCCCGACCGACGAGGTGAAGCAGAAGCTGTTCGTCGACAAGCCGGCGACGCAGAAGCTGGACCGCCTGCGGACCCGGTCTTGGAACAAGATCAAGACCGGCAAGTAAGGCGCACGAACACGGGGCGCTCCGGCATGGGCCGGGGCGCCCCGACCGGTTCCAGACCCGAGTTCGAGAGCACAGACACATCATGACGACTTTGGCGGCGGCAACCCGCACCCACACGAAGCCGATCATCGAGATCCAGGACGTGGTCAAGAAGTTCGGCGATTTCACCGCCGTGAACGGCGTCACCCTGACCATCAATCAGGGCGAGCTGTTCTCCCTGCTCGGCGGGTCCGGCTGCGGCAAGAGCACACTGTTGCGCATGATCGCCGGGTTCGAGGAGCCGACCTCCGGGCGTATCCTCATCGACGGTCAGGACGTGGTGGGCCTGCCGCCCTATGAGCGGCCGGTCAACATGATGTTCCAGTCCTACGCCCTGTTCCCGCACATGACGGTGGAGCAGAACATCGCTTTCGGCCTCAAGCAGGACGGCCTGCCGAAAGCGGAAATCGCGGCGCGGGTCGACGAGATGCTGCGCATGGTCGAACTGTCGCGCTTCGCCAAGCGCAAGCCGCATCAACTGTCCGGCGGCCAACGTCAGCGCGTGGCGCTGGCCCGGTCGCTGGCCAAGCGGCCGAAGGTGCTGCTGCTGGACGAGCCGCTGTCGGCGCTCGACAAGAAGCTGCGCGAGCGCACCCAGCTGGAGCTGGTGGACATCCAGGACAAGCTGGGCGTCACCTTCATCATGGTCACCCATGACCAGGAAGAGGCGATGACCATGTCCACCCGCGTCGCCGTCATGGACTCCGGCGAGATCGTGCAGGTGGACCACCCTCACGCCATGTACGAGTACCCCAACAGCCGCTTCGTGGCCGAGTTCTTCGGCAGCGTGAACATGTTCGAGGGCACGCTGGTCGAGGACGAACCGGATTACGTGGTCATCGAAAGCGCCGAGATCCCGAGCCGGATCTATGTCGGCCACGGCATCTCCGGCCGTCAGGGCTCGGTGGTGTGGGTGGCGGTGCGGCCCGAGAAGGTGCTGCTGTCCAAGTCCCAGCCGGCTCAGCCCGACAACCTCGCCAAGGGCAAGGTGACGGACATCGTCTATCTCGGCGGCATCTCCACTTACATGGTCACGCTGACCACCGGCAAGGTGGTGCGGGTGACGGTGCCCAACGTCACCCGTCAAGCCGAGGCCGAGATCACCTGGGAAGACGAGGTGTGGATCTACTGGCGCCCCGAAAGCGCCGTGGTGGTGCAGCAATGACCGGCGCGGTGGACGAGGCGGCGCGCGACGGCGATGTCGCCGACGCCATGCCGCCACCCGCCGGGCACGCCCGCGCCGGCGGGTTCGGCCGCTGGGTGAACGAACGGCTGCGCCGTGGCGGCCGCACGCTGGTGGTCGGCATCCCTTTCGTGTGGCTGATGCTGTTCTTCCTGCTGCCCTTCGCCATCGTCGCCAAGATCAGCTTCGCCGAATACCAGCTTGGCATCCCGCCCTACACGCCGTTGGTGGAGTGGGTGGATGATGCCTACCTTCAGATCACGCTGGCCATCGGCAACTACCAGTTCCTGCTGGAAGACCCGCTCTATATCGAGGCCTATCTTGGCTCGCTGAAGATGGCGGCGGTGGCGACGCTGCTGACGCTGATGATCGGC
>JAEWWF010000338.1 GCA_023396465.1 Pseudomonadota bacterium | reverse complement strand
GTGCCGGGACCGGCGGCGCCGACCTCGCCCTCGCCGCCGGTGTCCATGCGGTCGCCGGCGGCCTGCGCTGCGGCGGCGCGGGGGTTCTGCCGGTGTGGGCGGTGGTGCGCGATGGCGGCTTCCGGCTGCGCGGCAGCGATGAGCCGGTGGCGACGGCAACGCCGGACATGCCGCCGCCGGTGCCGCTCACCCGCGCCCTGTGGCTGCACTGCCTCGATGGCGGCACGGTCGAGGTGCTGGAGTCGCTGCCCGCCACCGCCGCGCCCGCCGCGCTGACCGCCTTCCATGCCCACGCCGCCCGGGTCATCGACACCGCCCTGCGCCGCCGCGCCGCGCAGGCGGGTGAGCGCCAGCAGCATCGTGACGACCTCAACCGACGGGCCCGGGGGGACGGACTGCGCGCCCTCGCCGACGTGGCCAACCCCGTGGTATCCGCGCCGCCGCCGGTCGAGACGGTGGCGGAACTGGCGGCGCTGCACCTGCTGGCCCGTCGCCTCGGCCTGACCCTGCGCCCCACCGCCGCCGCCGACGACACCGATGGCGACCGTCTGCACGCGGTGCTGAAAGCATCGGGCATCCGCTGGCGCACGGTGCTGCTGCGCGACGGCTGGTGGCGCCGCGACAGCGGCCCGCTGCTGGCGTGGTGGGAAAAGGACGACGGCGGCGACAGCGCCGCCGCCGTGGCGCTGCTGCCGGAACGCGGCGGGTATGTCCTGCACGATCCCACCGACGGCACGATCCGGCGGGTGGACGCCGCCCTCGCGGACCAGATCAAGCCGCAGGCCCGCATGCTCTACCGCCGTCTGCCCGACACGCCACTGGGGGCGATGGCGCTGATGCGGTTCGGCCTGCGCGACGCCGGGCCGGTGCTGCGGCGGCTGGGCTGGCTCGGCGCCCTGACGGCGCTGCTCGCCCTCGGCATCCCCTTCGGCACCAGCCTGCTGGTGCAGGAGATCATCCCCCGCGCCATGGCCGACCAACACCTGATCCTGATCGGCGGGCTGCTGGCGGCGGCCTTGGGAATCGGCGCCTTCCATCTGGTGCGGCAGATGCTGACCCTGACGGTCGAGGGCCGGCTCGACTGGTCGCTTCAGGCCGGTCTGTTCGACCGCCTGCTGCGCCTGCCACCGGCCTTTTACAGCCGCTACAGCGCCGGCGATCTGGCCGACCGCGTGCTTGGCGTGCAGGGCATCCGCGAACGGCTGTCCGGGGCCGCCCTCACCGCCCTGCAAAGCCTGCTGTTTTCCGCCTTCAGTCTGGCGGCGCTGTTCTTCTTCGATCCCTGGCTGGCACTGCTCGGGCTGGCCCTGGCCCTGGTGTCGCTGCTGGCGACGGTGGGACTGGCGGCGGTGCAGTTGCGTCACGAAACCCGCCACGCCGACGCCCGCGGGCAGGTGGAGGGGCTGGTGTTTCAGATTCTCGCCGGCATCGGCAAGCTGAAGGCCGCTGCCGCCGTCGACCGCGCCTTCGGCGCCTGGGCCCGCCTTTACGCCGCCCAGAAGCGCCACTTCGCCGCCGCCGGCCGGGTTTCAAACCGGCTGACGGTGTTCCATGCCGCGTTCCCGGCCGTGTCGACACTGCTCCTGCTGGGCGTCGCCGTCGTGCTGATCGAGGACGCGGCCATCGACCGCCGCCTCCATCTGCTCGGCGGCGGCGACCCCACCAGCCCGCCGCAGGGCCTGACGCCTGGCGCCATGATGGCGTTCCTGGCCGCCTTCGGACAATTCCTGGCGGCGCTCAACGCCGTCGGTCAGTCGTTGACCGATGTGCTGGCGGCAGCGCCCCTCTACACCCGCCTGCGGCCGGTGCTGGAGGCGGTGCCGGAGGAAGCCGGCCAGGGCCGCGATCCGGCGGTGCTGCGTGGCGGCGTCGAATTCGCCAATGTCACCTTCTCCTACCACAGCGGCGGCGCCCGCCTGATGGAAGACCTGTCGCTTGCCATCGAGCCAGGGGAATGGGTGGCGCTGGTCGGGCCCTCCGGCTCGGGCAAATCGACGCTGCTGCGCCTGCTGCTGGGGTTCGAGCGGCCGCAGGGGGGCGAAATCTTCCTCGACGGCAAGCCGCTCGCCGATCTTGATCTGGCGGCGGTGCGGCGGCAGATGGGCGTCGTGCTGCAAAACGGCAAGGTGTCCGGCGGCACCATCCTCAGCAACATCATCGGCACCAGCGGTCGCGGACTGGAAGACGCCTGGACGGCGGCCCGGCTGGTCGGGCTGGAGCCCGACATCCGCGCCATGCCGATGGAGATGCATACCCCGCTGCTCGACGGCGGCGCCACCCTGTCCGGCGGTCAGCGTCAACGCCTGCTGCTGGCCCGCGCCATGATCCGGCGGCCGCGCCTGCTGGTGCTGGACGAGGCCACCAGCGCCCTCGACAACCGCACCCAGGCCATCGTCACCGAAACCCTGGCCGCCCTGCCGGTCACCCGCATCGTCATCGCCCACCGCCTGACCTCGGTGCAGCAGGCCGGCCGCATCATCGTGCTGCGGGGTGGCCGCATCGTCCAGCAGGGGCGCTATGACGAGCTTGTTTCCACGCCGGGGCCGTTCGCCGACATGGCGCGGCGCCAGATGCTCTAACCACGGGAGGACGCGCGGAATGCGCAAGGTTCTGTACATCCTCGGCCATTTCGACGACCACGACGTCGAGTGGCTGGCCCGCGCCGGCGTCCGCCGCCGCATCGCCGCCGGCCAGCGGCTGATCACCGAAGGCACGCCCATCGCCTCGCTGTTCGTGGTGCTGGAAGGGCATGTGGCGGTGACGGTGCGGGGCGTCGGCACGGTCGCCCGCCTGAGCGCCGGCGAGGTGGTGGGCGAGATGTCCTTCGTCGACAGCGCCCCGCCCTCGGCCTCGGTGGAGGCGCTGGAGGGCTGCGTGGTGCTGGAACTGTCGCGCGCCGACCTCAGCGCCAAGCTGGCCGCCGATCCCGGTTTCACCGGGCGCTTCTACAAGGCCATGGCGCTGTTCCTGGCCGACCGCCTGCGCAATACCGTCCGCCGCCTGGGCTACGGCGAGGACACCAGCCTGGCCGACGAGGGTGTTCTGGCCGACGAACTGGACGACGCCATCCTCGACTCGCTGTCGCAGGCCGGCGACCGCTTCGACCGCCTGCTGCGCACGCTGGCCACCGCCCGGCTGGTGGATAGCCATGGCTGATCCGGTCGCGGCGGCCCGGCCTCGCTCCGCCGTCGTGCTGGCGCCGCTCGCCGGGAATGCGTCGGCCTATGCCGGCCTTACCTTCCCCCGCCTCGCCCCCCGCTTGACGGCGCTGACACCGCCATGGCTGGCGGTCGGCGCCACCCTGGCGGGGGTGCCGGTCGGCCTGGCGCTCGGAACCCTGAACGACGAGGGCGAAGCCCTGCTGCTGTCGGTTGTGGTGACGCCAGCGGTGCGCCGCCAGGGGATCGGCCGCTACGTCCTCGCCGCCTTCGCCGAGACGGCCGCCGCCGCTGGCGCCCACTGTGTCATCGCCGCCTACTCCAGCCGTTTGGCGCCGGGGGATGCCGCCGCCCTGGTCGCCGCCGCCACCGCCGCGGGCTGGAACCCACCCGTCTTGCGCGAACTCATCTGTTTCAGCGAGGCCGGCCCGATGGTGGAGGCGGTGGCGCGCTGGCCGGCGGTATCCGGCCGCCTGCGGGATGCCCAAGGGGTGAGCTACGAGCCCTGGCAGCCGCTCGATGCCGCTGACCATGCCGCCATCGCCGCCATGGCCGACGGCGACGGGTACATGCCGCACATGCATCCCGACTGGTCGCCGGCCCCACCGCTGCCCGAATGCTCGGTCGCCGTGCGATGCGGCGGCGCGCTGGTGGGCTGGGTGGTGGCGGAGCAGGCGGCGGGCGTGCCGTTACCCGGCTATCGCGACCGCCCGGCCGTCACCTACCGCTCCGCCTATCTGCGGCCCGACCTGTGGCACACCGGCGCCCTGGTCGGCGCCTACTGGCATGCCTTCGACCGTCAGGCGGCGCTGATGGGGCCGCAGTCCATCGCCATCTACCACACCTGCCTGCCGCGCATGATGGCCATGGTGCGACGCCGCTTCGGCCCCCTCCATTTGAAGGTGGACGAGGCATGGGAACTGAGGCTTACCTTTCGGACACTATAAAAATAAACGGTCAACCATTCTCTGGAGTATCTGTTGATGTCCCTCGACCTTGAAGCCCTGTTCGGCGCCGACACCGTTGCCGCCGCCATCAGCCGTCTGAAGACCGATGCAGCCTTCCGCGCCGAGGCGGACGCCGACCTGAACGCCGCCGTGAAGGCCCACTACGGCGTCGAGCTGCCGCTGCCGCTGAAGCTGGTGGAGAACGAGGACGGCACCTTCAACGTGATCCCCACCGACGAAAGCATGCTGTCGGATGACGAGCTTGATCTGGTCGCCGGCGGCTATCCGGCGCGGCCCAGCATCAAGGATCTCGGCAAGAACGCGAAGATCAGCTTCGGCTGAGGCGATGGGGCTCCCCTCACCGGGAGCCCCTTTCCCATCGAGACGGCGCCTGCGAACCGCCACCCCTCGGACAAGGCCGTGAGCGTCCGCACTCCCACCGTCCTTCAGCACGAAATGACCGAGTGCGGCCTTGCCGCTCTCGCCATGCTGATGGGTTACCATGGCTGTCATGTGCCCCTGCATGACTTGCGCGCGGCAGCGGGCGCCTCGCGCGATGGCACCTCCCTGCGTCGCCTGCGCGACCTGGCCCGCCATTACGGGTTCCTCGCCCATGCGGTCAGTTGCGAGCCTGAGGGGCTGAAAGGCCGCCCCCTTCCCCTCATCGCTTTCGTGTCTTTCAACCACATGGTGGTGGTGGAGGCCATCGGCCCGCGCGGCGTTCGGATCAACGATCCGGCCAGCGGCCCGGCCCAGCTGTCCCACGGCGATTTTGACCGCATCTTCACCGGCGTGGCCCTGCACATCGCGCCGGGACCGTCCGTTATCCAGACGCCTCCGGCCCCGCTCCGTTCCGCCATCCTCCGCCGCGCCATTCTCGCGGCCGGACCGTGGATCGCCGCCACCGTGATGGCAGAAGCCTCCGTGCTGGCGGCGGTTTGCATCGCCCTTGGCGGATCGTGGCAGGCGGCGCTTGCGATCCCGCCGCTGCTGGCCGCCTCGGCGGGGGTTGCCGGGCGACTGGCGCGGCGGTTGGAGCGCGGTATCGGCCGGCCGGCCCTCGACACCCTGTTGAGCCGCGATGCCGCCGCCATCGGTCAGCGGGGAGCGCCGGTGCTGGCGGCGTTGGCCGACAGCGGGCGCCGGGTCGGGCGGGATGCGCTGGCGCCGTTGATTACTCAGGCGGCCCGCCTCGGCGCCACCGCCGTTCCGGTCGCCGCCCTTGCCCTCTTGCATCCTCCACCGGCGGCCCTGGCCACGGTCGTCGGCATGGCGGCCTGTGGCGGACTGGCGGCGGCGACCACCCTGCGGCGCGAGTCGGTGTGGCGGCAGGCCCAGCGGCATGGCGATCAGGCAGCCGCCGATATTCCCCTCGACACCATCCTGCGGGCGCCGTCCGTCCTGCTTGGGGGCCGCGACGACGACCTGCTCGCCGAGATGGCCGGCGGGCGGGCGGAGCATTCGGCGACCGCCGCCCGCCTTGTCACCGCCTCCGCCCTGCATCGGGGAGCGACCGTCGCCATCGCCGGAGCCGCCGCCGCCACCGCCGGCGCCACCGCTAGCCCCGTCGCCCTGGCCCTCGCCGGTCTCGCCTTGTGGCCGTGGCTGCGGGTGCATCAGGTGCCGCGCCGGCTGCTGGCGCTGGGCCAGGAC
>JAEWWF010000295.1 GCA_023396465.1 Pseudomonadota bacterium | reverse complement strand
GTTCCCGGCCATCGCCATCTTCGTCATCGCCGTCGGGCTGATCGAGCATGACGGCCTGATCACTGCCGTTGGCCTCGCCCTCGGTGCCTTTGCGGTCGCCGTGGCGGCGGTGATGGCGATGCTGCTGGCGGCCGGCGTCGACCGGGTGTTCTGAGCCATGCCGCCGCCGCTCGTCCCCCTGCTGGCGGTGCTCGCCCTGGCGGCCTGCGTCGATCCCATGCCGCCCTTGCAGCCGCTGCCTCCGTTGCCACCCCCGACTGCCGGGGGATCGACGGCCGGCGGCGTGACGGCGCAACCGTCCGTGGAGGCCGTGGTGGTGCCCGCCCCCGCCGCCCCGGCCCGGCCGCTGCCCGCCCGGCCGGAGCGGACCCAGCGGCCGGAACACATCCCGCCCCCCGACCCGCCAATGCCAGGTGGCGGCGATTGGCCGCCGTCCTTGCGTCAGTTGCACGGCTTGGAGCGTTCCCCCTACCTGCCGCAACGATCGCCCATCGGCCTGCCGGACTGTCCGGCCCCGGCGGTGCATTGCCGCTGAGGCGGACGGGCGCAAGACGCGCCCGGTCACTGCCCCCAGCAGGCATCCCAATAGGGCTCGGGTCCGAACGCCTCCACCAGATAATCCACGAAGGCCCGCACCTTGGCCGACAAATGCCGTCCCGGCGGATAAACCGCGTAAAGGGCGATCTCCGGCCCCTCCCATTCCGGAAGCACCCGCACCAAGCGCCCGGCGGCCATGTCCTCGCCGATGATGAAGGACGGACTGTAAACGATACCAAGCCCGGCCACCGCCGCCGCGCGCAGGGCATCCCCGTTGTTCATGCGCACCCGGCCGGAGATGGTGATATCGGCGCGGCTGCCGTCGCGGTGAAGCAGCGGCCAAGTGTTGGCGCTGGCCTGGAGGGTGTAGAGCAGGCAATCGTGCGCCGCCAGATCGGACGGCTGGCGCGGCACTCCCCTTTGCTCCAGATACTCCGGGCTGGCGGCCAGCACGCGGCGCACCGGGGCCACCTTGCGGGCGATGAGTGAACTGTCGGCCAGACGGGTAATGCGCACCACCACATCCACGCCCTCCGCCAGCACGTCCACCAGCCGGTCGTCATAGGACACCTCCAGCGTTAGGTCGGGGTAACGGGCCAGGAACGGGCACAGGGCCGGCGCCAGATGGGTGACGCCGAAGCTCATGGGCGCCGAGACCCGCAGCAGACCGCGCGGACTGGCGTGCAACTGGCTGACCGCCAGTTCGGCGTCCTCGGCTTCGGCCAGGATGCGCAGGCAATGCTGGTGAAAGGCCTGCCCCGCCTCGGTCAGCGACAGGCGGCGGGTGGTGCGGTTGAGCAGGCGGGCGCCCAGACGTTCCTCCAGCCGCGATACCTGCTTGCTGACCGCCGATTTGGTGACCTTCAGCCGCAGCGCGGCGGCGGAAAAGCCGCCGCAGTCAACCACCGCGGCGAACGTCGCGTATCCCTCCAGCGGATCGCCCGCCATGGACGGCCTCCATTGATGCTCGTGAGGAAACGATATTATTCCACGACCGGGGTTTGTCCACGCATCTTTACCGACCAAACTGTTCAGGCATGCGGCGAAGCGCCATCGAGGCCGCCGCGTCCATCAGGGAGACACTGCGATGACCAAGGTTCTCGTCCTCTATTACAGCACTTGGGGCCACATCGAGACCATGGCGCGAGCGGTCGCCGAGGGCGCCGGCGCCGTGCCGGGGGTGGAGGTGACGGTCAAGCGGGTGCCGGAACTGATGCCCGACGAGGTGGCGGCCAAGATCCACGCCAAGACCGACCAGGACGCCCCCTTGGCGACGCCGGAGGAACTGGCCGATTACGATGCCATCATCTTCGGCACCCCCACCCGCTTCGGCAACATGGCGGCGCAGATGCGCAACTTCCTCGATCAGACCGGCGGTCTGTGGGCGCGCGGGGCACTGACTGGCAAGGTCGGCAGCGTGTTCACCTCCACCGGCACCGGCGGCGGCAATGAAACCACCATCACCACCTTCCACGTCACCCTGTTCCACCACGGCATGGTGGTGGTTGGCCTGCCCTATGGCGAGTCGGGCATCGGGCTGGTCGATGAGGTGATGGGCGGCAGCCCCTACGGCGCCGGCACCATCGCCGGCAGCGACGGCAGCCGCAAGCCGAGCGAGCGCGAACTGGCGGCGGCGCGTTACCAGGGCAAGCACGTCGCCGGCATCGCCGCCAAACTGGCTGGCTGAAGCCGGCTTCGCTCCACCCCCTCACACCGGGAGACGCTCCATGGGCCTACTCGTCGATGGCAAGTGGCAAGACCGCTGGTACGATACCGACGCCACCGGCGGCCGCTTCAAGCGGCAGGACAGCGCCTTCCGCGACCGCATCGGCGGCGAGCGTTTCCCGGCCGAGGCGGGGCGCTATCACCTGTTCGTGGCCTGGGCCTGCCCGTGGGCCCACCGCACCCTCCTGTTCCGCCACCTGAAGGGACTGACGGAGGCGATCAGCGTGTCGGTGGTGGCGCCGCTGATGCTGGACCACGGCTGGGAGTTTCCCGACGGCGGCGACCCGCTGACCGGCAGCCGCCATCTCTACGAGGTCTATCTGAAAGCCCGTCCCGACTACACCGGCCGGGTCACCGTGCCGGTGCTGTGGGACAAGCACACCCAGTCCATCGTCAACAACGAAAGCGCCGAGATCGTCCGCATGCTCAACAGCGGCTTCGGCGATCTGGCGCGCGGGCCCGACTTTTACCCGGAAGACCTGCGGGTGGAGATCGACGCGGTCAACGCGCGTGTCTACGACGACATCAACAACGGCGTCTACAAGGCCGGCTTCGCCACCACCCAGACCGCCTACGAGGAAGCCTTCGACGCCCTGTTCGCGGCGCTCGACTGGGTGGAGGATCGCCTTGGCCGGCAGCGGTATCTGGTCGGCGACCGCATCACCGAAGCCGACTGGCGTCTGTTCACCACCCTGGTGCGGTTCGACGCGGTGTACCACGGCCATTTCAAGTGCAACCTCCGCCGCATCGCCGATTATCCGCACATGGCCGGCTACCTGCGGGAGTTGTATCAGGTGCCGGGCGTGGCGGAGACAGTGCGCTTCGACCACATCAAGCAGCACTATTACGGCAGCCACCGCACCATCAACCCGACCGGCATCGTGCCCAAGGGGCCGCTGCTTGACCTGACGGCGCCACACGGCCGCGACCGTTTCGCCGGCATCGGCGATATCGTCGGCTGAAAATGGCGGGAACGGTGGGCCGGCCTCAGGCGCCGGGTGAGCCGATGGTGGCCAGTGGCCTCAGGCAGCGCGGCGGGAAATGGATCGTCACCGTGGTGCCGACATCCGGCGCGCTGCCGATGGTCATGGTGCCGCCGTGCATCTCCACGAAGGCGTTGGTCAGCGGCAGGCCGAGGCCGGTGCCTTCGTAACGGCGCTGCAAGCTGCTGTCCACCTGCTGGAACGGCTTGAGGGCACGGGGAATATCCTCCGGCTTCATGCCGATGCCGGTGTCGATGACGCGCAGGACGATGCCGCCGCCCACCGGATCGCGGTGCCCGGTCAGGGTGACGCTGCCGCCGGCCGGAGTGAACTTCACGCCGTTGGCCAGCAGGTTGATGAGGATCTGCTTCAACCGCCGGGCCTCTCCCAGCATGGCCGGCAGGCCGCGATCAACCTCCACCGTCAAAATCAGGCCGGCATCGGCGGCGCGCTGGCCGATCAGCCGCACGGCACTGTCGATCACCGCCTGGAGATCGACGATTTCCGGGTGCAGGACCATTTCGCCGGCCTCGATGCGCGACACATCAAGAATATCGTTGATGACGTCGAGCAGATGCCGGCCGCTTTCCAGGATATTGGCGGCGTAACCCTTGTATTGCGGCGGCGTGACCCGGCCGAAGATTTCCTCGGCGATGACTTCGGAAAAGCCGATGATGGCGTTGAGCGGCGTGCGCAGTTCATGGCTCATGTTGGCCAGGAACTCGGTCTTGGCGCGGTTGGCGACTTCCGCCTCTTCCTTGGCGCGCAACAACAGGGCCTCGGCCTCGCGCCGCTGCGTCACGTCGCCGATGGAACCGGCCATGCGGTAGGGCTCGCCGTCGGCCCGCCGCAGGGCCATGCCGCGATGGCGGATCCAGCGGGTGCGGCCGTCAACGGTGCCGACCAGCCGGTATTCGACGTTGAACGACCCGACCCCGCCTTTCAGGTGCTCCGACAGGGCCTTGAGATAGCCGCGCCGGTCATCGGGATGAATGAGCGCCCGCCAGTCGTAGGGCCGCCGCACCAGCGCCGGATCGACGCCCAGCACCTCGCGCATGTGCGGGCTGAAGAACAGCCGGTCGGTCTCCACGTCCCAGTCCCAGATGGCTTCGTTGGAGCCGGCGATGGCCAGCGCGTACCGTTCCTCCGACAGCCGCAGCGCCCGTTCCGCCTCCTTGCGGCCGGAAATGTCGCGCACCACGCCGGTGAACAGCCGACGGCGGCCCAAATGCAGTTCCGTCACCGCCAGTTCGATGGGGAACACGCTGCCGTCCTTGCGACGGGCCTGTTCCTCCCGGCCGATGCCGATGATTCGCTTGCGCCCGGTGTTGGCGTAGGTCTGCATGTAGGCGTCGTGGCGGATGGCGTGCTCGCCGGCCATCAGCACCGCGACGTTCTGCCCCACCACCTCGGCCGCCACATAGCCGAAAATGCGCTCGGCGGCGGGGTTCAGGCTCTCGATGCGGCCGCGCTCGTCGATGGTGATGATGCCGTCGACGACGGTGTTCATGATGCCTTCGAGCAACCGCTGGCGATCCCGGGCCGCCTCGCTGGAACGGCGGATCTCGGTCACGTCACGGGCGACCAGCATGACGCCGCGGCGGCCGCCCTCGCTGAACGGCATCACCGCCGCCTCCACTTCGGCGATGCCGCCCTCCGGACGCAACAGCTTGAGCGGCGTCCAGTCCCCCGCCGTCTGGCCGGTCGCCAGCATGGCGACCGCCTCATCCCGGCTATCGGGGTGGATGAAGGCCAGGAAGCGGCGGCCGAGGATGTCGTCCTCCGGCAGCGCCAGAACCATCGCCCCGGCGGGGTTGATGAACCGCACCAGCCCGTCGAGCACGACACAGATCAGATCGGGCGCCATCTCCACCAACTGACGGTGCCGCGCCTCCGATACCGCCAGGGCCCGTTCCGCCCGCTTGCGCGCGGTGATATCGGACTGGATGCCGACGATGCCGCCATCGGGCATGCGGGCCTCGCGCACCAGCAGGCAGCGGCCGTCGGCGTATTCCACCTCCCGCGGGGCGGCGGGGGCGGCGTGGTCGGCCAGACGGGTGGCGATCCACCCTTCCGGGTCGGCATGGGCGGAGGCAATGAAGCCACGCCTCACCGCCTCGCGGATCACCGCCTCGAACGCCACCCCCGGCCGCAGCATCTCCTCCATGCCGGGGAACAGATTCATGTAGTGGCTGTTGCACAGCACCAGCCGGTCCTCGGCATCGAACATGACGAATCCCTCGGTCATGCTCTCGATGGCTTGGCCCAGCATGGCGCGGGCGGTGTGGGTGCGGGCCTCGCTGGCGCGCAGACGCAGCTCCCACTGCTTCAGATGGGTGGTATCAAGCACCGTGGTGACGATGGAGCCGTCGGCGGCGCGGGTTTCGGTGACACGGGCGAAGCGGCCGTCGGCGAACTCCACCTCCAGCGTCACCTGCGGATCGCGTCGATGGGCGGCGCGCAGTTCGGCCCAGCCGTCGCGGCTGCCGTTGATGGCGACCACGGCATGGCGGTCGCGCAGGGCGATCAACAGCTCCCCGAAGGTGGTGCCGGGCACCAGCAGGTCGGCGACGGTCGGGCAGATGGCGCGATAGCGGGCATTGCAGGCGACCAGCCGATCGGCGGAATCGAACAGCGCCACCCCTTCGTTCAGCGCCTCCAGCACGTCCAGCAGCCGCGGCTCGCTGCCGTTGCCTCCCCCGGCGGCGGGGGGTGCTCCCCCGCCCTGATGATGCCTTCCCACCGTGCCGCCACCTTCCTTCACCGGCGCCGAAACCGGCGGCGCCCACACACCCTCGGAGTTTGCCGCCCGGATTATTCAATGGCGACAAAAAAGAACGCGCTGACTATACTTCCGGCGGAAGGACGCCTTGCCCACGACAAGCCGTGTGGTGTATTCGTGAGGCGTTTGCTGCGGTGGGGGCCGTAGCGGACCAGCGAGCGCACGCCGAACACCGTCCGTGTCATAACCTCCGACGGGTTTCGGGGAGAGGGAGAACGCCGTATGGCGCTGATTACCTGGCAGGACTCCTATTGTGTCGGGGTCGAGTTGATCGATTCGGATCACCAGTTGCTGGTGAGCCTCATCAACCAACTGGACGACGCCATGAAGGAAGGCGGCGGTCGCGATACCGTCG
The DNA here is from genome assembly GCA_023396465.1 of Pseudomonadota bacterium. GTDB lineage: Bacteria > Pseudomonadota > Alphaproteobacteria > Rhodospirillales > Rhodospirillaceae > Caenispirillum. The sequence goes on along the minus strand of JAEWWF010000295.1, from coordinate 20 downwards.
GCAGCGTCCTGAACGTGCTG
>JAEWWF010000286.1 GCA_023396465.1 Pseudomonadota bacterium | reverse complement strand
GGCTGGTCCCGAGACCATGCAGTGAGGCACCGAAGGGCCGGCCGGCAAGATCGCGCCGGCCCTTCGCCCTCCTGCCCCCTTTGTTTCACTCCCTTTCATAAGGACGTCAGGCCGTGAAAGCCAAGGTACACGTTACCCTCAAGCCCGGTGTGCTCGACCCGCAGGGCAAGGCCGTCAGCCACGCGCTCCAGTCGCTGGGCTTCGATGGCGTGCAGGAGGTGCGCCAGGGCAAGTACATCGAACTCGATCTGGCCGAGACCGATCCGGCCAAGGCCCGCGAGGCCGTCGAGCGCATGTGCCGCGAGCTTCTCGCCAACACGGTGATCGAGAACTTCACGGTCGATCTGGAGGGCTGACGGCCACCGCCGCCGCGCCGCCCGCACCCCGGCGGCGGCGCCGGCCAGCCTCCCCCTCCCCCACCAGCCGAAGGCCGATGTGACGCCATGAAAGCCGCCGTCATCGTATTCCCCGGCTCCAACTGCGACCGCGACGTGGCGGTGGCGGTGGAGCGGGTCATGGGCGTGAAGCCCCTCATGCTGTGGCACCGCGAGACCGCCGTGCCGGACCTCGACCTCATCATCGTTCCGGGCGGGTTCTCCTATGGGGATTACCTGCGGTCCGGCGCCATGGCCGCGCACTCGCCGGTCATGCGCGAGGTCAAGGCCCGCGCCGAGGCCGGCGTGCGCGTGCTCGGCATCTGCAACGGCTTCCAGATCCTGACCGAAGCCGGCCTGCTGCCGGGCGCCCTGATGCGCAACCGCGACCTGAAGTTCATCTGCCGCGACGTCCACCTGACCGTGGAGTCCACCGACAGCGACTTCACCCGCGGCTACCAGCGCGGCCAAGTGGTGCGCTACCCGGTCGCCCACCACGACGGCAACTTCTTCGCCGACGAGCAGACGCTGGCCCGCATCGAGGGCGAGGGCCAAGTGGCCTTCCGCTACGCCCACCCCGACGGCCGCGTCGATGAAGCGTCCAACATCAACGGCAGCCGCAACAACATCGCCGGCGTGTTCAACGACCGCCGCACGGTGCTCGGCCTGATGCCGCACCCGGAGCGGCTGATCGACGCCCACCTCGGCGGCACCGACGGCGTGCCCATGTTCAAGTCCCTGCTGGAGGCCCTGTCGTGAGCCAGATCACTGCGGAAATCGTCGCCCAGCACGGCCTGACGCAGGACGAGTACACGCTGGTGCTCGACATCATGGGCCGCGAGCCCAACCTGACCGAGCTTGGCATCTTCTCGGTCATGTGGTCGGAACACTGCTCCTACAAGTCGTCGAAGAAGTGGCTGAAGACCCTGCCGACCAAGGCGCCGTGGGTGATCTGCGGCCCCGGCGAGAATGCCGGCGTGGTCGACATCGGCGAGGGCCTGGCCGCCATCTTCAAGATGGAGAGCCACAACCACCCGTCGTTCATCGAGCCCTACCAGGGCGCGGCGACCGGCGTCGGCGGCATCCTGCGCGACGTCTTCACCATGGGCGCCCGCCCTATCGCCAACATGAACGCCCTGCGCTTCGGCGACCCCAGCCACCCCAAGACCCGCCATCTGGTGGCGGGCGTGGTGGCCGGCATCGGCGGCTACGGCAACTGCGTCGGCGTGCCGACCATCGGCGGCGAGACCAACTTCCATAAGTCCTACAACGGCAACATCCTGGTCAACGCCATGACCGTGGGCGTCGCCGAAGCGGACAAGATCTTCTATTCCGCCGCCGCCGGCGTCGGCAACCCTGTGGTCTATGCCGGCTCCAAGACCGGACGCGACGGCATCCACGGCGCCACCATGGCCTCGGCCGAATTCGACGAGAAGTCGGAGGAGAAGCGGCCCACTGTCCAGGTCGGCGACCCGTTCACCGAGAAGCTGCTGATCGAAGCCTGCCTGGAGCTGATGGCGACCGACGCCATCGTCGCCATCCAGGACATGGGCGCCGCCGGCCTGACCTCGTCGTCTTTCGAGATGGCGTCCAAGGGCGGTCTCGGCGTCGAGCTGGAGCTGGACCGCGTGCCCATGCGCGAAACCGGCATGACCCCCTACGAGCTGATGCTGTCGGAGAGCCAGGAGCGCATGCTCATGGTGCTCAAGCCCGGCAAGGAAGACCTGGCGCGCGGCATCTTCGAGAAGTGGGAACTGGACTTCGCCGTCATCGGCCACCTGACCGACTCCGGCCGCATGGTGCTGAAGTGGCACGGCGAGGTGGTCGGCGACCTGCCCATCGACCCGCTGGCCATGGCCTCGCCGGAATACGACCGCCCCTATGAGATCGTGCGCGAGACCCGCGGCCTACGGGCCAACGAGGTGCCGGAAGTGCCGTGGCAGGAGGCGCGCACCACCCTGGGCGGCTGCCCCGACCTCGCCAGCCGGCGGTGGATCTGGGAGCAGTACGACCACATGGTGATGGGCGACACCGTCGTCCGCCCCGGCGGCGATGCCGGCGTGGTGCGCCTGCACGGCAGCAACCGCGGCCTCGCCGTCACCACCGACTGCACGCCCCGCTATGTCGAGGCCGATCCGGTGGAAGGCGGCCGCCAGGCCGTGACCGAGGCGTGGCGCAACCTGACCGCCGTCGGCGCCCGGCCGCTCGCCATCACCGACAACATGAACTTCGGCAACCCCGAGAAGCCGGTGATCATGGGCCAGTTCGTCGGCGCCTGCCAGGGCATGGCGGAAGCCTGCGTGGCGCTCGACTTCCCGGTCGTGTCGGGCAACGTGTCGCTCTATAACGAAACCCAGGGCCAGCCCATCATGCCGACGCCGGCCATCGGCGCCATCGGCCTGATCGACGACCTGGACCGCATGGCGACGGTGCCCTTCAAGGCCGCCGACGACGTCATCGTGGTGCTGGGCGAGACGCTGGGCGAGCGCGGCGGCGGCTGGCTGGCGCAGTCGCTCTACCTGCGCGAGGTGCTGGGCCGCGAGGAAGGCGCCCCGCCGCCGGTGGATCTGGCGCACGAGCGCAAGGTGGGCGACCATGTCCGCGCCCTCATCGGCGCCGGCCGCGTCACCGCCTGCCACGATATTTCCGACGGCGGCCTGCTCATCGCCCTGGCGGAGATGGCCATGGGCTCGGGCATCGGCTTCAACATCAAGACCGATCCGGGTCCGCGTCACGCCTATCTGTTCGGCGAGGACCAAGGCCGCTATATCGTGACGGTGAAGGACGGCGACGTCGCCGCCCTTGTCGCCGAAGCGGATGAGGCCGGCGTGTCGGCGCGGGTGCTTGGCGTCACCGGCGGCGACGCGGTGGTGGTGGATGGCGTGACTGGCCCGACGGTGGCCGACCTGCGCCGCATCAACGAAGCCTGGATGCCCGGCTACATGGCCGGCGAAGTGGTGGAACCGGCCGGCGCGCCCTGACAGGGGCGGCGCCCGGTCGGACGGATCGAACGGAAGGACAGGCGGGCCCGCCCCGGGCCCCCGCACGCTGACGGAGGACCTGCACATGGCGATGGAAGCCAGCGAGATCGAACGGCTGATCAAGGACGCCTTCCCTGACGCCGAGGTGACCATCGAAGACCTGCGCGGCGACGGCGACCACTACGCCGCGCTGGTCATTTCGTCCGCCTTCGAGGGCAAGAGCCGCGTGCAGCAGCACCAGATGGTTTACGGCGCCCTCAAGGGCAAGATGGGCGGCGACCTGCATGCCCTGGCCCTTCAGACCCAGGTGCCGGCGGCGGGCTGACGCTACCCTCCGACGACGATGCACGGCCGGACCAGGGCATCCCCCGGTCCGGCCGTCGCTTTTTGCGTCACACCGGTCGGAATGTCGCGTCAGGTATCCCACTCCGGCGCCAGCCCCTCGGGGGAGATCTGGCGTCCGTTGGCCCGTTGCAGGGCCTTGATGGCGGCCATCTCATCGGCCGACAGCTCGAAGTCGAAGATGTCGAGGTTGCGGCGGGCGTGGTCCTCGCTACGGGTGCGGGGAATGGCGCAGACGCCGTCCTGCTGGATCAGCCAGCGCAGCGCTACCTGCACCTCGCTGCGGCCGCCATGGGCGGCGCCAATGTCCTTCAGCACCGGGTCGCCCATGATGGCGCCCTGGGCGATGGGACTGTATGCGGTGATCGCCATGCCATGGCCGCGCGCCGCCGCCAGAACCGGATCCTGGTTCAGGTAGGGATGGTACTCCACCTGATTGGTCACCAGCGGCTCCGGCGACAGCGCCACCGCCTGCTCGGTCAGCGCCACGGTGAAGTTGGAGATGCCGATGTGGCGGGCCTTGCCGGCCCGTTTCACCGCCGCGATGGCACCCAGGCTCTCGGCCAGATCGACCTCCGGGTTCGGCCAGTGCAGCAGCAGAAGATCGACATGATCGACCCGCAGCCGCCGCAGGCTCTCGTCCACCGACCGTTGCAGATCGCCATCGCGGAAGGCCGTCACCCACACCTTGGTGGTCAGCCACAGGTCGTTGCGCGGTACGCCGGCCCCGACGATGGCGTCGCCGACCGCCGCCTCGTTCTCATAAATCTGGGCAGTGTCGATGTGGCGATAGCCCATGTCGAGCGCCGCCCGCACCATGCGGCGGCAATCATCGGGCACAAGGGTGAAGGTGCCGAAGCCGAGGGCGGGAATCTGCGCGTCCCGGGCGGTGACGGTCCACATGAAGGTCTGTCCTGTCTCTGAAGGAGTAACGGAGGATCGGTCGGCGCACGGCGGCGCGCCCCGGTCACGCCAACGCCCGGCCCGGCGATCCCGTTGCCGCCGGCACCAGTGGCCCTGGCGAACGGACGAAGGCGGGCGTAGCGTCGGCGGCGGGCATCACTGGGGAAGGAAACCACCGCCATGGATTCGTGCAGCGCCGGCTGTTACGCCGTCATCTTCACCTCTGTCCGCGATGCCGCCGACGGCGACGGCTATGCCGAGGCCGCCGAGCACATGGTGGCGCTGGCGCGGCAGCAGCCGGGCTTCCTGGGGGTCGAGTCGGCGCGCAGTGCCGACGGCTTCGGCATCACCGTCAGCTACTGGGAGAGCGAGGAGGCCATCCGCGCCTGGAAGCAGCACGCGGAACACGCCGCCACCCGCGACCAGGGCCGTGCCCGCTGGTATGCCGCCTGCACCACGCGGGTGGCGCGGGTGGAACGGGCCTACAGCTGGCAACGCCCCTGAACGACAGGCCGCAAAAAGGCCGGCACCGCGAGGCGCCGGCCTTTTCCATCAGAGCGGACCCGGCGCGCCGTCAGGCGGCGGTCTGCACGCCCTTGTCCTTCAGCAGATGCTGAAGTTCGCCGGTGGAAGCCATCTCGCGCACGATGTCGCAGCCGCCGATGAACTCGCCCTTGACGTAGAGCTGGGGGATGGTCGGCCAGCTGGAGAATTCCTTGATTCCCTGGCGCATCTCGTCGCTGGCGAGCACGTTCACGTCCTTGAACGTGACGCCGAAGTGGTTGAGCACCTGCACCACGGCGGCGGAAAAGCCGCACTGCGGGAACTGGGCGGTGCCCTTCATGAACAGCACCACATCGTTGCTGTCGATGTCGGACTGAATCTGCTGGTGAGCCGAAGTGGTCATTCTCGTATGAACTCCTGTGGCGTCGTCGTCGGAGGGGACGGGCCGGCGTGACGGCTGGGGGATGGTGGCTCACGAACCACCGCCGACGCGCTGCACGGCAGCAGGGATATTGGCCTATGGCGCGTTTCTGTCAACGCCTTCGGCCGTGGGGTCTTGTCCGGGCGGCGAACGGCGACTGAAAAGGCGGCGCGGGTCGATGGTGTAGACGGCGATGCCGCACCAGATGAAGGCGAAGGCGACGGCGTGGGCGGTGGTGAACGTCTCGTTGAACACCAGCGTCGCCAGCAGGAACTGCATGGTCGGGTTCATGTACTGCATCAGCCCGAGGGTGGCGAGCCGCAACCGCCGCGCCGCGAAGCCGAACAGGAACAGCGGCACCGCCGTCAGCGGCCCGGCCGCCAGCAGCAGAAGCGGCACCGTCCAGCCGCCGTCGGGCGGATGCAGGAAGGCCCCCTGCCCCACCGCCTCGGCACTGCCGAGGTAGAGCAGCACCAGCGGCAGCAGCACCAGGGTTTCGACGAACAGGCCGACCAGGCTCTCGGCCGGCGCCGTCTTGCGCAGCAGGCCGTAAAGCCCGAAGGACACCGCCAGGGTCAGCGCCACCCACGGCAGGGTGCCGAGGCCGATCACCAGCGCCACCACCCCCGCCACCACCAGCCCGAGCGCCCCGGCCTGCCGACGGCTGAACCTCTCCTTCAGGAACACCGCGCCCATCAGCACCGTGACCAGCGGGAAGATGTAGTAGCCGAGGCTCGCTTCCAGCGCGTGGCCGGTGCTGACGGCGTGGACGAAGGTGACCCAGTTGATGGTGATGACGGTGGCGGAGGCGACGAAGACCACCAGCTTGCGGCGGCTCGACAGGATCGCCAGCACCTCGCGCCAGCCGCCGCGCACCGCCAGCACGCCGGCCAGCACCAGGGCGGCCCACAGCACCCGGTGGGCCACCACTTCCAGCGGCGCCACCGCCGCCAGCAGCTTGAAGAACAGCGGCGACACACCCCACACGCCATAGGCGCTGACGGCAGCCACGAAGCCGGCGCGGGCGGCGGGAGAGACGGTCGTCGGAGGGTGGCTCATGGCGGCCACCCTGCCCCGCTTGGCCGCCGCCGTCCAGGGCCGCTCAGGACGACCCCGCCGGAGCCGCGGCGACGGTGGCCGGAGCCGGACGGCCGAGGCGGTTCATCAGCAGGCGCTCGAACAGGCGTTCCGGCAGGGCGTGCACAACGCGCGCCAGCACCACCATGACCATCAGCGTCAGCACCAGCCGGCCGAGCACCACGCCGCTCCAGTGGCCGCCCATGGCGATGATGATGATGCTGTCCTCGATCAGGCTGTGGCAGAGGGCCATGAAGGAGATGGACAGGAACACGTCGCGGCGCGGCAGGGTGCCCCGATCGACCTCGCGGATGATCAGACCGGACCCATAGGACAGGCCCAGCAGCACGCCGATCACCGTCAGCGGCACCGCCTGTGGCCCCATGCCCATGAGGCGCAGCAGCGGCTCCAGGGCGCGGGTCAACAAGCGGGTGGCGCCGATGGCATCCAGCAGCCGCATGCCGAGCATGATGACAAAGATGATGGCAAGGATCGCCAGCAGCCCTTCGGCGGCCGAGATCGCCCACGCCAGCCAGCCGGCATCGGTGGACATCTGTGGCAGCCACGCCATCCGCGCCGGTTCCTGCAACAGACCGAAACCGTTGTAGACCGCCGCCAGCACGGCGCCGAACACCAGCGCCCCAACCAGCCGCAGCACGGTCTGCACCAGAAAACTGGTGCCGGTGCGCTGGCACACCCGACCCTCCAGCGGCAGCGAGTGCGCCACCAGCATCATGGTGCCGAGGACGGTCATCTGGGCGATGGTCAGCTGCTCCGGCGCCAGGATGGTCGGCAGGATGGCGACGGCGCCGTAGATGGTGGCGAGGCAAGCGGTCGCCCACACGATGCCGAGTTCCGGCGGCAGCCCGACCAGCGACATGAACGGCTCGAACACCGCCGCGATGTAGGGGATGGCGCCGAAATCGGACGCCAGCTTCACCGCCACCATGATCGGCACCATCAGCTTCAGCAGCACCCACCACACGCGCAGGGCGCTGCGGGCGAGGTCGAGCAGGACGGCGGCGGGACGGGCGCGCAGCATGATGACTCCGGCAGATCGTCAGGGAGGAATGACAGGCCCCAGTGATAGCGCATCGGGCGCGGCAGGGGTGGTCAAAGATTGCCCCACGGTGGCAGAATATTGCACGACCGCCCTTCCGCCCCTGCAAGGCTGCGCCGCCGCCATGGCCCTCGACCGCATCGACCGCCGCATCCTCCGCCACTTGCAGCAGGATGCCGACATCACCAACGCCGCCCTGGCGGAGGCGGTGGGCTTGTCGCCCTCCACCTGCCTGCGGCGGGTGCAGAAGCTGAAGGATCAGGGCGTCATCCGCCGCACGGTGGCGGTCATCGACCCGGCAGCGGTCGGGCGCGGGCAGACGGCGGTGGTGTCGGTGCAACTGACCCATCACGGGGCGCCGCAGCGGCGGGACTTCATCGCCCGGCTGCGGCGGGAACCGGCGGTGATGCAGGCCTGGGGCGTCACCGGCGAGCCGGACGTCATCCTGATCCTGCAACTGGCCGCCATGACCGAGTACCAGGGGGTGATCGAGCGCCTGTTCGCCCACGATCCGCTGGTGGAGCGGTTCTATACCTACGTGGCGGTGGAAACCTACAAGGACGTCAGCGCCGTGCCGCTGGACGATGGCTGAGGCCGCCGCAGAAGCATGTCCAGGGCGTGACGGATGGCCTCCACCTCCGGCAGCCCGGCGCCATCAAGCAGCATGCCGAAGCCTTCGCCGGTTTCCTCCACCACCCGCACCGAGGCCAGCAGCCTGTCGCCGCGCCGGATGTGGATGTCGCGGCAGGGCCTCCCCCGCGACCACATTTCGCGGCTGGCATCGATGACCAGCCCGTCGACCCATCGCGGCTGTCGCAGGCGGCCTTCGGCGAAGGCCCGCTCCAGCAACGGGGTGACCACCGCGTCCAGGGTCTCCCGCGCCTGCTGCTGCCGCGCCTCGCCCACCGGGTCGAGCCTCATCCGCTCGGCCTGCTGCTCCAGCAGCACCGCCCACAGCGCCCTATCCTCGTTCATGGTCCCCCCAACGCCTGAGCGATGCCACAATGAAATGACCGAACCCGGTGACAGCACAAACGAAAACCGGCGGCACCGCAGGGTGCCGCCGGTTGACGGTCCGATGGGAGTGTCCGCAGCCGATCAGCGGCTGTAGAACTCGACCACCAGGTTCGGTTCCATCTGAACCGGGTACGGAATGTCGGCCAGCTTCGGCGTGCGGATGAAGGTGCCGCGCATCGCCTTGTGGTCCACGTCCAGGTAATCGGGGATGTCGCGCTCGCCCGATTCGCCGGCTTCGATCACCATCGGGATCTGGCGGGACTTCTCGCGCACTTCCACCACGTCGCCTTCCTTGACCATGTAGGAAGCGATGGTCACGCGCTTGCCGTTCACCAGGATGTGGCCATGGTTGACGAACTGGCGGGCGGCGAACGGGGTCGGCACGAACTTCATGCGGTAGACGACGGCGTCCAGGCGGTGCTCCAGCAGGCCCACCAGGTTCTCGCCGGTGTCGCCCTTACGGCGCACGGCCTCGACGTAGTACTTGTGGAACTGCTTCTCGCTGATGTTGGCGTAGTAGCCCTTCAGCTTCTGCTTGGCCATCAGCTGAGTGCCGAAGTCGGACGGCTTGCGGCGGCGCTGGCCGTGCTGACCCGGGCCGTACTCGCGCTTGTTGATCGGCGACTTGGCGCGGCCCCACAGGTTCACACCCAGGCGGCGGTCAATCTTGTACTTGGCTTCAATACGCTTCGACATGCGAGGCTCGATCCATTGAAAGGGTTGCGTAGCGGTTTTTGTCCGGTAGTCCCGATCCGCGAGCCGTCGCCGGCCCTGGTGGGCGGGGTGGTCGGACCTGCCGCCACCCGCATTCCCGGAAGGAAGCGCGCAGTATGCGCAAAACATCGCCGTCGTCAAGCCCGTGCAGGGCCGAAAACGGGCCGATGTTCACTCAGTGGTCGGGCAGGTCCGCAGCCCGCGCCTGCATGGCCTCCAGTTCGGTCGGCGCCAAGGGGATAAGACCGGCATCGACCAGATAACCGTCCGGTCCCACCGCCTCTTCCGAGACGAAGGCCCGCACGAAGCTCTTGAGGCCGGCGACACGGCCCAGATGATCGGTCTTCACATAGAAGTACAACGCGCGGAACAGCGGATAGCGGCTGTCGCGGATGGCTTCCATGGACGGCTGCATGCCCTCGATGGAGGCATAGACAAGGCGGCCGGGCGCGTCGATGGTGGCATGCAGGCCGACGATGCCGGCGGCGTCGGGACTGGCGGCGACGCGCTTGACCAGTTCGCCGTCATCCTCGCCGACGTTGATGTAGGCGCCATCCTCGCGCAGCGTCCCGCAAACCCGGCGTTTATCGGCCTCGGGCAGGCCGCTGATGTAGCTGTCGGCTTCGCAGGGAGCCTCCATCACCAGGCTCACCAGGCTGTCGCGGGTGCCGGAGGTGGGCGGCGGGCCATAGACACGGATCGCCACATCCGGCAGGCCGGGGGCGATGTCGCGCCAGGTGCGGTAGGGATTGGGCACCAGACGGCCGTTCACCGGCACCTGGGCCGCCAGCGCCTGCCACAACTGGCGGCGGGTGACGTCCAGCGGCTGCAAGTTCACCGCCTGCACCACCACGAGACCGCCATAGCCGATCTTGAACTCGGTGATGGCATCAACGCCGTTGTCGTGGCAGGCGTCGATCTCGCTGTCGAACACCCGGCGGGAGGCCAGCACGATGTCCGGGGTGTTGATGTCGAGACCGGAGCAGAACCGGGCAAAGCCGCCGCCGGTGCCGGACGACTCCACCACCGGCGTCCGGTGACGGCTGTTACGGCCGAAAACCTCGGCCACCCGGGTGGCGAATCCATAGAGAGTGGACGATCCCGTCACCCGCACGGTGTCGCGGGCCGGCTGTTGAGCCACGGCCAGGTGGGGCGCGAGAACAAGGGTGGCGAGGGCGAGCGCCGACGCCAGCACGCGGTGGGCCATCATGGTACGGTGCCTCTCCTGCTGCGAGGCGCTCAGACGAACGCCGACCAGAGGAGGAAGATACCCGCCGAGAGCAGGGCTGCAAGCGGAACCGTTACCACCCAGGCAGCGACAATGGTCGTCAGATGCTGGCGGCGCACCAGCCGGCGGCGCTTGGCCTTCTCCGCCTTGCGATGGGCTTTTTCCAGGATCTGCGGCGCCGGAGGGATCGGCGCGGCCGATACGACGGTGACCCCGCCGCCCGGCTGGTGACTGCCGACGGCGGCGCCGGTGGGGATACCGCCAGCGGTCAGAGCCACGTCGGGATTCATCTCGCGCCAGTGCCAGACATAACGGTTGGTGCGGAACTCGCGGAAGAAGCCGACGCCGAACACGGCCCCCACGGCGATGTGGGTGGACGACACCGGCAGGCCGAATTCCGATGCCACGATCACCGTCAGGGCGGCGGCCAGGGCGACGCAGAAAGCGCGGGCCGGATCCATCTTGGTGATCTTCTCGCCGACGGTGCGGATCAGCTTCGGCCCGAACAGCAGCAGGCCGCAAACGATGCCGAGCGCCCCCACCACCAGCACCCAACCGGGCACCACCACCTGAGCCTGCACCGCACCGGCCTGCACCGCCGCCACCACCGCCGCCAGCGGGCCGACGGCATTGGCGACATCATTGGCGCCGTGGGCGAAAGACAGCAGAGCAGCCGAGAAGATGAGCGGCCAGCGGAACAGTTCCCCCACCGCCCGGCGGCGGTTTTCCAGCGTGAGCGCACGGCGCTCCACCGCCGGCCGGGTCACCGCCCAGGCCGCCACGGCGAGGCCGGCGCCGGTGGTCCAGATCAGCGCCGTCGGCGGCTTCCACAGCTGCTTCAGGCCCTTGGTGATGAGGTAGACGGTGAAGGCGAAGGTCATGAGGCCGACCAGCACCGGCACCCAGCGGCGGGCGGCGGCAAGCTTGTCTTCCTGCTCCAGCACGCGCACGGTCACGAACCACAGCAGCAGGGCGGCGATGATGCCGCCGAGGGCCGGCGAGATGATCCAACTGGCGACGATGGTGCTCATCACCGGCCAGTTGACGGCGGTCAGGCCCGCCGCCGCCACGCCAGCGCCAAGTACCCCGCCGACCACCGAATGGGTGGTGGAGACCGGGGCCCCGATGGCCGTCGCCAGATTGATCCACAACGCCCCGGCCAGCAGCGCCGACATCATCGCCCGCACGAACACCTGGGCATCGGACAGCACCGCCGGGTCGACGATGCCGCGCGAAATGGTGGAGACCACCTCCGCCCCGGCGATGAGGGCGCCGGCGGCCTCGAACACCGCCGCCACGATCAGGGCACCCACCATGGTCAGGGCGCGCGATCCGACCGCCGGGCCGACGTTGTTGGCGACGTCGTTGGCGCCGATGTTGAGCGCCATGTAGCCGCCGATGACGCCGGCCGCGATGATGAAGGACGCATATTGCTGCCCCTCGGCAATGCCGAAGGTGACGGCGAAAACCGCCACCAGGAACAGCAGGGCCAGTCCGATCGCCCCGGCACGCCGGCCGCTTTCGGCCGTTGCCACTTCCAGCTGGACGATCTTGTTGAGATCCTTGTCGAGCGCGGTCTTCTTGGCCACGGGATGCCTGTCTGTGGGAAGTCTGTCGGGGTCAGCGCGGAACGTGCAACGAGGCTCCGTCGGGTCAACGGACGACGGAGCCCCGTGTTACCAAAATTCGACGCTTTTATGACAGGCAGGACCGGCGGAGGCAACGCCCAATGGCACCTCCGCACCCCGATTTACAGCCGTCAGCAGATGCGCGGCAACTGCTCGCCGGCCAGCCACTCCACCACCCGCCGACCGCCAAAAGCGGTGTTCAACTGCACGAAACGATGCTCGTCCTCCACCGCCCGGCCGATGATGGCGGCGTCGCGACCGAGCGGATGCGCCCGCATCACCTCCAGCAGCCGCTCGGCCCGGTTGGCGGGGCAGAAGGCCAGCAGCTTGCCTTCGTTGGCGACGCCGAGGGGGTCGATGCCGAGCATCTCGCAGGCGCCGCGCACCGC
>JAEWWF010000223.1 GCA_023396465.1 Pseudomonadota bacterium | reverse complement strand
GGCATCCGACCCTGCGGCTGGTGCGGGTCTCCATTGGAGCGCTGGATCTGGGTGATCTGCCGCAAGGCTGCTGGCGGGAAGTGTCGCGGCGCGACGTGTTGCCGCCGCCGGCGCCGCCCCCTTCCCCCTCCTCGGATCATGCCAAGCCGGCTTGATCGGACCCGACCACCTGGCGCCTTCAGGCGTCGGGTGGTCGTCGCTTCTCGCGGCATTGGTGTTCTCCGCAAAAGCGGCGGTGCGCGGTCGCGCCTGCCAGGCTGCGAGGAGGTGCTCTCAGTGCAGCTTGGTATTACTCTGCCGCCGCCCGCAACGAGGCGCGGCCGAATCGCTTCGGTGTTTCGCCGAAGGCGCGTTTGAACGCGGCGATGAAGGCTGACACGCTGTCATACCCGAGATCGAAGGCGACGGTGGATACCGGCGCTCCGTCCTCCAGCCGTGGCACCGCCGTCAGCAGGCGGAGGCGGCGCTGCCAGGCGTCGAAGCCTATGCCGGTTTCGGCGCCGAAGCGGCGGGTGAAGGTGCGGCGGCTCATGGTCGCCAGGGCGGCGGCGCCGTCGACGTCCAGGGGCTCGGCCGGGGCCGCCCATACCCGCCGGGCGACGCGGCGCAGGCGCGGGTCGGCGGGGTCGGGCAGGGCGAAGCCGCTGGTGCGGGCGCGGCCGATCTCGTCCAGCAGCAGGGTGGTGGTGGCTTGGTGGCGGGTGGAGTGGGTGGGCTCGTCGGCCAGTGCGGTGACCAGCGCCCGCAACAGCGGCGTTGCCTCCATCACCCGGCAGTGCTCGCCGAAAGGCGCGGCGCGGGTGGCGTCGATCTCCACCGTCTGCATGACCACGCGGCCGCAGCCCGCCAGCGCCGCATGCACCGTGCCAGCGGGAATGAAGACACCGCAGCCCTGCGGCACCACATGGGTCGCCAGATCGCTGACCAGGGTGCAGGAGCCGCCAGTGGCGATCTGGTAGCCGGCGCGCATCACCGTGCCGCCGAAAGGCTGCCAACCGTGGCGTTCGAGGGTCTGAACCTTGACGGCGACCGGATCGGCCTCGGCCGGCCGGCCCGGCGCGTCGGTCGTGGCCGACTCCATCGGCGGCTCCATGGCGAGGATCTTTGGCGTCATGGGGTGATCGTAGGGAGGTGCGACGCCAGCGAAAAGGGCCACTTGGGACAGGTTTCTTGTCATTCCAAGGTCCGATCTCCCCATGCTACCTTAGCCGATGATGTCGGCGCCCACGCTGCAATCCGCTACAAGACGGTTCGCCGTATCCGCGCTAGGCTGTCGTCATGAACCGCCCGTCTGCCGCCCTGTCCGCCGAGCACAGCCGCTTCTGGCGCCACCCCGCGGCGCCGGGGTGCGAGTTCTTTGCCGCCAGCTTCACCCGCCATGCTTTCGCCCGTCACGCGCACGACGAATGTCTGGTGGGGGTGGTGGAGGCGGGGGTCGAATCGTTCACCTGTCGCGGCACCCGCTGGCTGGCGACCCCCGATGATCTGCTGACGGTCAACCCCGGCGACATCCACGACGGCACCGCCGGCACACCCGAGGGCTATCGCTACCGGGTGCTCTATCTCGATCCGTCGGTGCTGGAGGAGGTTCTGCGGGATGCCGCCGGGCGGCCGCACAGCGATCGTGCCGCCGTGCCTTTCTACCGCCAGTCACTCGCCCATGATCCGCAGTTGGCCGAGGCGCTGCGGCGGGTGCTGCCGGCCTTCGATGCCGCCGCCCCGCCCGCCGGCACCACGCTGGGGCGGCAGACGGCGCTGCTCGGCGTGCTGGCGGCGGTGTTCGGGCGCCATGCCGGTGTCACCACCGAGGCGCCGGCACCGGATGCGCCGCGTCAGGTGCGGCGGGCGATGGACTTCATGGCGGCCAACCTGGAGGCCGACCTGTCGCTGGAGGATGTGGCGGCGGTGGCGGGTCTGTCGCGGTTCCAGCTGGTGCGCGCCTTCCGCCGCGCCACCGGCTGCACGCCGCACGCCTACTTGATGGAACGGCGGCTGGCGGCGGCCAAGGCGCGGCTGCGGGCCGGCGAGCCGCCGGCCGAGGTGGCGGCGGCGGTGGGGCTGTACGACCAGCCCCACTTCACCCGCCGATTCAAGCAACTGTACGGCATCACGCCGGGCGCCTATCAGGCCGGCGTGTGCTCCGGCCGGGGGTGAGCGGCGGCGGCGGCGATCTCTGCCCGCACCTGCATGAGCAAGCGCCCCAGTTCGTTGCGGCCACCGGCGCGGGTGACGCCCCAGAAGGTGTCGCCGAAGACGTTGCGGTTGACGATCTCCGCCGTGCCGGTGGCGATGAGGCGGCGGCCAAGGGCGGGGATGGCGAACTTCTCCCGCAGCAGGGCGCGCATGATATCGCTCTTCACCGCCTCCCAGTCGGACCGCAGGGCCACCTGCATGCCGCGCATCTTCGATTCGTCGGCGCCGCAGGTCTCGAAGGCGCGGCGGGCGTCGCGGTCGAGGGTCTTGGCGGCCTGGAAGGCGTTCTCGACGGTGACGTAAAGGGCGCCGTCCATCTCCACCGGCGAGGGGAAGAAGTTGGACAGCCAGAAATGGTCGCCGGCGAAGTCGCTGATGGCGGCGGGGGCGGTTTCGGTCGGGCTCATGGGGCCACCGTCTCCAGCAGGGCGTCGAGGGTGCGGGTGAGGCGGGCGAGGTCGGCGTCGGACGACAGGCGATGGTCGCCGCCCTTGACCAGGATCACCTCCACGTCGGCGCTTTCCGCCTTGTCCTGGATGCGCAGGGCGGTTTCCCACGGCACCGAGGTGTCGCGCTGGCCATGGATGAGGCGGATGGGACAGCGAATCGGCAGCGTCGGGTCGCGCAGCACCAGCCGGTGGCGGCCGTCGTCGATGAGGGCACGGCCGATGACGTAGGGCTCCTCCGAGTACTCCGACGGTTCCTCGATGTAGCCGCGACTTTCCAGCTCCGCCTTCTGGGCATCGGTGAAGGACGGCCACATGAGGTCTTCGGTGAAGTCGGGCGCCGCCGCGATGCCCACCAGCCCGGCCACCCGCGCGGGCCGGGCCAGCGCCGCCAGCAGCATCAGCCAGCCGCCCATGGACGAGCCGACCAGCACTTGCGGTCCGTCGGTCAGGGCGTCGAGCACGGCGGCGGTATCTTCCGCCCAGCGGCCGATGCTGCCGTCGACGAAGCGGCCCGACGATTGGCCGTGGCCGTATTGGTCGAAGCGCAGGAAGGCGCGGCCGGACTTGCGGCAGTGCGCTTCCAGGTGTAGAGCCTTGCCGCCGTCCATGTCGGACATCAGCCCGTGCAGGAAGACCACCCCGGCCCGGCCCGTCAGGGACGGCGCGGCGTCGGTCTTGTGGTAGGCGATGGACGCGCCGTCAGGGCGTGCTAGAGTGCGCGGCACGGCACCGGTGGACATGTCATCGGACATGGGACCAGTTTGCTCCTTCCTTCTTCTTCGACAGTATTCGGACCTCGCGGTGAACGCCGACAGTATCACCTCTGCCGCCCTCGACCAAACCGGCGACACGCCCCCCACCATCCTGCAAGTTCTGCCCCGGCTTGATACCGGCGGGGTGGAACGCGGCACGGTGGAAATCGCCGAAGGCATCGTGCAAGCCGGTGGCCGCGCCCTGGTCGCCAGCGAAGGGGGACGCATGGTGCGCGAGCTGACCCGTGTCGGCGCCGAGCATGTCACCTTGCCGCTGGCATCGAAGAAGCCGTGGGTGATCCACCGCAATATCGAGCGTCTGAAGGCGCTGATCGCCGAACGTGACGTCAAGCTGGTGCACGCCCGCTCCCGCGCCCCGGCGTGGAGCGCCCGCGCCGCCACCCGGGCGCTGGGGGTGCCCTTCGTCACCACCTTCCACGGCACCTACAACCTGGGTCCGTTCGGCCTCAAGCGGGCGTACAATGCCGTCATGGCCGACGGCGACCGGGTGATCGCCATTTCCGAGTTCATCCGCAACCACATCGCCCGCATCTACGGGGTCAGCGGCGAGCGGGTGACGGTCATTCATCGCGGCGTCGACTTCAGCCGCTTCGACCCCGACCGCGTCAGCCAGGAACGCATGATCCAGCTGGTGCAGCGCTGGCGCCTGCCGGATGGCGTGCCGGTGATCGTGCTGCCCGGCCGGCTGACCCGCTGGAAGGGCCAGGAAGTACTGATCCGGGCGCTGGCCAAGGTGCGGCACCGGCCGGTGCGGGCGCTGCTGGTGGGTTCCGACCAGGGCCGCACCGGCTACCGCGACGAGTTGCAGGCGCTGATCGAGCGCCTTGGCCTCACCGATACCGTGCATCTGGTCGGCGACTGCGACGACATGCCGGCGGCCTACAAGCTGGCCGACGTGGTGGTGTCGGCCTCCACCGACCCGGAAGCCTTCGGCCGCGTGGTCGCCGAGGGGTCGGCCATGGGCCGGCCGGTGATCGCCCCCAACCACGGCGCGGCGCCGGAAATCGTCGTCCCCGGCGGCCAGACCGGCTGGCTGTTCTGGCCGGAAAGCGCCGACGATCTGGCCCGCGCGCTCGACGAGGCCCTGAACTTGACGCCGGATGAGCGCGAGGCCCTGAAGGACCGTGCCATCGCCCGGGTGCGGGCGGAATTCGGCAAGGACCGCATGGTCGACCGCACGCTTGCCGTCTATCAGGATTTGCTGGGTCTGGACTCAGGGAGCGGAAGGCCCTAGGTTTAGGGCGTTTCCGTTCCGAAACGAGACCTTATCCCGTGCATTCCGTGGCCTCCCTGACGAACGATCTTCGTCGCAGCCTTCGCGCCGGCATCCCCGGTGGCGGGGTGGCCACGCGAACTATGGGCACGGGTGTGGTTCGCGCCGCGTGAGCCGTCGCGCGGCCGGGGTTCGCCTCCCGCCCATCCGCCAGATGTCCGGCGCCGCCTGCCGCGCCCGCCGCTGCCGTGCCCATCCCGGGTCGCAGCCGGCTTGATCGGTGGGCGATTCCCTGTAGATTTCGACCCTCCACCGAGGAAGAAGAGTTCATCGCCATGGTCGCCATCTCCCTGCCCGACGGCAGCGTCCGCAATTACGACGGCCCGGTCACGGCCCAGAAAGTCGCCGAGGACATCGGTCCCGGTCTCGCCAAGGCCGCCCTGGCCTGCAAGGTGGACGGCGCCCTGTGGGATCTCACCCGCCCCATCGATCGCGACGCCAGCCTGGCTATCGTCACCGCCAAGGACCCCGAGGGGCTGGACCTCATCCGCCACGACGCCGCCCACGTCATGGCCGAGGCGGTGCAGGAACTCTACCCCGGCACCCAGGTGACCATCGGGCCGTCCATCGAGAACGGCTACTACTACGACTTCGCGCGCGACGAACCGTTCACGCCCGACGACTTGGCGAAGATCGAACAGCGCATGCTGGAGATCGTCGACCGCAACGAGGCGATCGTGCGCGAGGAGTGGGACCGCGACGAGGCCATCGCCTACTTCGAGAAGATCGGCGAGACCTACAAGGCCGAGATCATCCGCGACCTGCCAGCCTCCGAGACCATCACCGTCTATCGTCAGGGCCAGTGGCTCGACCTCTGCCGCGGCCCGCACCTGCTGTCGACGGGCAAGCTGCCCAAGGCCTTCAAGGTCATGAAGCTGGCCGGCGCCTACTGGCGCGGCGACGCCCGCAACGAGATGCTCCAGCGCATCTACGGCACCGCCTGGGCGACCGACAAGCAGCTC
>JAEWWF010000199.1 GCA_023396465.1 Pseudomonadota bacterium | reverse complement strand
GTCCGGCCCGGCGGAAATCGGCGATAAGGCGGCTCGCGGTCTCCTTTGTGATGCCGAGGATGGCGCCGACATCGTCGCGGGACGGCAGTTCCACCGCCGGCCACGCCACGCCCGGCGCCGCCTCCGCCGCCAGATCATGCAGGTCGATGAGGAACCGCGCGAGCCGCTGGCGAGCACCGCCGGTGGAATAATGGGTCAGCCAGTCATCGGCCCGCCGCACCGCATGGTGCCAGTGGCGGATCACCTGGGTGGCGAGCCAGTCCTGCTTCTGCATCACCAGCCGCACCACCGGTAACGGTACCCGGCAGACCTCCACCTCCGTCAGGGCGACGGCGGTGTGGTCGCAGGGGGTGTCGAGCAGGGTCTCCAGGGCCAGCAAATCGGTGCGGCGGGCCAGCCGGACGATGCGATAAGAGCCGTCGGCCAGATAATGCACCAGCTTCACCACCCCGCGCCGGACGATGAACAGCGCGTCGGGGGTGTCGCCGGCGGAATACAGCGTTTCTCCCGCCGCCACGGTCAGGTCCGGCACCCGTGGCGCGATGGCCTCCAGGTCCGGCAGCGACAGGTTCACGAACAGGGCGTTCTGCCGCACCGTGCAGACCCGGCAGCGCTCGGCCCGCCGGCAAGCCTCGGCGCCCGCCGTGACGGGCATCGGCCCCGGCATGGCACGGGCAGCGGCGGACTCGATGGGACGGGCCGGAACGGACATGGCGGAACCTCGCGACGACGGGGCGACCACTATGCCGCCCCTCCCCCGGAATGCAAGCCCGCCCGCCTCCTCCCCGCTGGTCGCTTACAACGGCTGGCAGGAGATGTCGTACAGGGCAGGCGGTGCGTCGCTGGCCCAGCGCAGGTCGGTGGGCAGATCGCCGGCGGCAAGGTCGGCATCCCCCGGCATCACCGCATCGCGGCGGGCCCGGCAGTCCACCACATGGCGGGCAATCAGGGTGTCGTGATCGCGCCGCACCAGCAGCACGTCCACCATCACCATGTCGGGGTGGGCGGCATGACGGCGCAGGCTGCCGCGATCGAGCACCACCAGCCGGTCGGTGACCGGATGGATCACCGACCACGGTTCGATCGGATTGGTGAAGGTCAGCCGCTCGATCACCACCATCTCCGGCGGCAGCAACTGCTCGGTGTTGGAGGCCCACTGGTACCGCAGGGTGGCAGTCACGCCGACGATGGCCACCGCCGCCAGCGCCATCAGCAGGTTGCGCGGCGCCTTGCGGCCGGTAAGGCGGAAACCGGCCATCACCACGCCGACGGAGGCAAGGGCGGCACAGGCGGCGATCACGACATCAAGAAGCATCGGACTTGGCAACTCCGGTCAGGAAGCGGACGAAAACTCTCTCAGGCAAGCAGGTCTTGTAGCTTCGCCACCCGTTTGCCGTCCATGGACGACGCCTGGGCCAGCATCAACTCGCCGCAGGCCAGGGCGTCGGCAAGGGCATGGTGGCCGCGATAGCGCGGCAAGCCATAGCGGTCGCGGCAGGCCAGCAAGCGGAACTCGCCGCTCTTGCTTTCCTTGCCCGCCCGCGCCGCCCGCCGCCGCTCCAGCAGCAGGGTGTCGACATAGGGCACCACCAACGGCTGGCCGTACAGCCGGCGGCAGGCCGCGTCCAGGAAACCCTGCTCCACCAGCGCGTGATGGGCCACCGGAATACGGCCGCGCAGCGCCGCCAGGAACTGCGGCAGCACCTCCTCCAGCGGCGGGGCGTCCTCCACATGGCTATCGAGGATGCCGTGCAGCACGGCGCTTTCGCCGCTGATCGGGCCTTCCACCCGCACCAGTTGATACCCCGCCTGCCCCAGCCGCACGGCGCCACCGATGATCGGCACCCAGCCGATGCTGACGATGGCATCCTTGCGCGGGTCGAGGCCGGTGGTCTCCAAATCGACGGCCAGGAACTCGGCCTCCGTCCACGGCGTGTCGAGGGTGGCGTAATCCGCCCCGTAATACTGGCGCAAGGGACCGCTGCCGGCACGGAAGGCCAGCCACCAGCGGATCAGGTCCAGGCTGATGAGATTGTGCAACGCCGACAAGGGCATGATTCAGCCGTACTCCCCCGAGGCTGGCTCCATGCGCGCGCTCACCCCAAACCACCGCGATAGGTGGAGGAGGCGCCGCTCTGCATGTTCTTGACCACCGTGAAGGCATCCTTCAGGTGACTGCGCTCGAAGGAGGACAGTTCCTCCGGCCGCAGGTAGTTGTCGGCCGACTGACCATCGCGGATCAGCCGCGCCTGATGACGCAGCCGCACCAGCCCCAGGAACTCCAGCGCGTCGATGAGGTCGCGGGCGCCCTCGCGGCTGACCTTGGCCATCTCGCAGGCGGCTTCCAGCCGATCCTTGGTGTTGACCTGCGGCAGCCCGCCGTCCAGCGCGTAGATGCGGGCCAGATCGACGATCGGCACGATGCCGGTGTGCTTGAGGTCGAGCGCGTGGTCGTGCTCGCCGCCGCTGATCAGCACCAGATTGCGGAAGAAACCGAGCGGCGGCCGGTGGGTCAGGGCGTTGCCGGTCAGGTGGCCGAGGAACAGGCGGCTGCCCTGCGCTTTCTTCAGCACATGGGTATGCAGTCCCTCGAACAGGCTCATGTCGCCGGCGATGGGGCGCATGTCGAAGAACACGCTGCTGTACATCAGCGCCTTCGGCTCCGGCTCGTCGATCCAGCGGCCGAAAGTGGACTTCCAGCCGCGCAGGGTCTGGCGCCACATGGGATTCATGGCCATCACCTCGCCGGGGCAAAGGATATAGCCAGCGGTGGCGAGACCGTGGCAGACATAGGTCGCCAATTGCGCGAAATAATCCCCATGGGCGGCGGCGTCGTAGTCGTCGGACAGCACCATGCAATTGTCCTGGTCGGACCGCGCCGTCTGCTCGTTGCGGCCCTGCGACCCGACCGCCAGCCACAGGTAGGGCACCGGCGGCGGACCGAACTTTTCCTCCGCCAGTTGCAGGATGCGGATGGTGGCGGCATCGGCCAGCGACGAGATGGCGTGCCCGATGGCGTAGGAACTGGCGCCGCTCGCCACCAGATCGTGGACGATGTCGGGGATGACGGTGAGCGCCTGGCCGATGCCCTCCGGGTCCTTGCGCTGGTAGATGTCGCCCGCCACCAGGGCCGGCGAGCGGGCCTGATTGCGCAGCAGGTCGGTGACGGTGATGACGCCGGCCGGGCGGCCGTCGGCGCGCTGCACCGGCAGGTGATGGATGGCGTGGCGCGACATCAGCAGCATGGCCTGGAACAGCCAGGCGGTGGCCGGAACGGACAGCGGGTCGGGCGTCATGATGGCCGCCACCGGCTCCTGCGGCGAGCGGGCGACGGCGACGACGCGGCTGCGCAGGTCGCGGTCGGTGATGATGCCGCACAGGCGGTCGTCATCGACCACCAGCAGGCACGACACGCCGGCCGCCGCCATTTTGGCCGCCGCCTCCTGGATGGTGGCGGCGCGCGAGATGACCACCGGGTCGCGCTTCACCAGTTCGCCGACCCGCCGGGTGGTGAGACCGCTGCTGTCGTCGGTGCCGGCGGTGACGCGGGCGCCGCGCAGGCGATCACCGCCGGTGGGGGAGAAGTGATAGGCGAAGGAGGCATGCTCGTCGCGGAGACGATGAAACTCGGACGCCGGCACCTGATAGAGCAGCGAATCCTCGATCGCGACGATGTGGTTGACTGCCAACCCGCCGCGCAACAGCGCGCGCAACCCGGCCAGTTCGCCCTCGCCAGCGCGGGCCAGCAGGGCCCCGTCGGGGTCGCGGGTTTCCAGCGCGCCGGAACGCACGATGCTGAGGGCATCGACCTTTTCGCCCGGCGTCATCAGCACCGCGCCACGGCGCAGGTAACGCACGCTGATCAGGCGGGCGAGCGCCGTCACCTCGGTATCCGGCAGCAGGTCGAACGGGTGGTGCGCCGCGATGAAATCCCGGATGTCTGCGATTTCAGTGTTCATGATCCCTCCCCTTGGGTAGTCGCGGCCCTTGCGTGGGCTCTTGCGGCGTCTTGTTGGGTGGAAAGAAAGGGCGGCCCTCCCGCCAGGGAGGACCGCCGCAATCTACCGTCCGGTCAGAACCCCGGATCAGTGGTCGTGAGCAGAACCGGCGCCGCGCGGCGAACGGACGAACTCGACCAGTTCCTGAACTTCCCGCGGCGGGGCAGCGGTGACACGACTGACAATCATGGCAACCGCGAAGTTCAGAAGCATGCCGACGAAGCCGATGCCTTCCGGCGAGATGCCGAACAGCCAGTTGGCGGGCACGTTGGCCTGGATCGGGGTGATGAAGATCCCCTTGAACCACATGATGTAGCCCATGGTGAAGACAAGGCCGACCAGCATGCCGACGATGGCGCCCTCACGGTTCACCTTCTTGGAGAAGATGCCCATCATGATGGCCGGGAACAGCGAACTTGCCGCCAGACCGAAGGCGAAGGCCACCACTTCCGCCACGAAGCCGGGCGGATTGTACCCCAGGTAGCCGGCGATCAGGATGGCCACGGCGGCGGAGACACGTCCCGCCATGAGTTCCTGCTTTTCCGAGATCCCCTGGGCGAAGGTTCCCTTGAGCAGGTCGTGGGAGATGGACGACGAGATCACCAGCAGCAGACCCGCCGCGGTGGACAGCGCCGCCGCGATGCCGCCGGCCGCGACCAGGGCGATGACCCAGTTGGGCAGCTTGGCGATTTCCGGGTTGGCGAGCACCATGATGTCGTTGTCGACCATCATTTCGCCAAAGAACTTCGGCTGCTCCACATGCTGCCAGCCATTGGCGGCCGCCAGTTCCTTACCCTTCGCGGTGTTGTGGTTGTAGTACTGGATACGGCCGTCGCCGTTGGCGTCTTCCCACTTGATGAGGCCAGTGGCGCTCCAGCGCTGCATCCACTCAGGGATGTCGTTGACGGAGATGGCACCGTCCTGTTCGGCAACGCCGCCGGGCCACGCGGTGGTGGTCAGGTTGTAGCGGGCCATGGCACCGACGGCCGGAGCCACGGTGTACAGCAGGGCGATGAACAGCAGCGCCCAGCCGGCCGAGGAGCGGGCGTCACGCACGCGCGGCACGGTGAAGAAGCGCACGATCACATGCGGCAGACCAGCGGTGCCGACCATCAGGGCGGCGGTGATGCAGAAGATGTCGATGGTGCTCTTGCCGCCGGCGGTATAGGCCGCGAAGCCCAGATCCTGCACGATCTCGTTCAGGCGGGTAAGCAGGTGGACATCGGTGCCTTCGACCGTCGAGAACAGGCCGAGCGGCGGCAGCGGGTTGCCGGTGATCTGGATGGAGATGAAGATCGCCGGGATGATGTAGGCGGTGATCAGCACGCAGTACTGCGCCACCTGGGTGTAGGTGATGCCCTTCATGCCGCCCAGCACCGCGTAGATGAACACGATGCCCATGCCGATGATCAGGCCGGTCAGCAGGTCGACTTCCAGGAAGCGGGAGAAGACGATGCCAACGCCGCGCATCTGGCCGGCGACGTAGGTGAAGGAGATGAAGATCAGGCAGATCACTGCCACGACGCGGGCGGTCTGGCTGTAATAGCGGTCGCCGATGAACTCCGGCACCGTGAACTTGCCGTACTTGCGCAGGTAAGGCGCGAGCAGCATGGCAAGCAGCACGTAGCCGCCGGTCCAGCCCATCAGATAGAC
>JAEWWF010000361.1 GCA_023396465.1 Pseudomonadota bacterium | reverse complement strand
TCACCGATGCCTCCGCCTCGCGCCAACATGGCGGCGCCGGCCTCGGCCTCGCCATCTGCAAGGGGCTGGCCGAGGCCATGGGGGGCCGTATCGGCTTCGACAGCGTGCCCGGCAACGGCACCACCTTCTGGGTCACCCTCGATCTGGAGGAAGGCACTCCGTCGGCCGGCGAAATGGCGGCCACCGCCACCGCAGGGCCCAATGCGGCGGCGGCCAAGGGTTCCCTGCGGGTGCTGCTGGTGGAGGACGACAAGGTCAACCGCATGCTGGCGGCGGAGCTGATGCGCCGCGCCGGCCATCGGGTGAAGGCGGTCCCGGACGGCATGGACGGCGTGGCAGCGGCGGCGGAGGGGGTATTCGACCTGGTGCTGATGGATCTGCACATGCCCGGCATCGACGGCGCCGAGGCGATCCGCCGCATCCGCGCCCTGCCCGACCCTGACCGCGCGGGAGTGAAGATCGTGGTGCTCACCGCCGACATCACCGAGGCCGGCCAGGGCTCCGCCCGCGAGGCCGGCGCCGACATGGTGGCGGCCAAACCCTTCCGCCTCGACATGCTCAACCGGGTGGCCGCCGAATTGTTGGGGGCGGACCTAGCGCCCCCCCCGCCACCACCCCCGCCACCGGCCACCACCGCTCCCCGCCGCCCCGCGCCGTCCGCCGTCCGCCCGGCCGACCCTCCGGTTGCCGCCCCGCCGCCGCTGCGCCCCGATCCGGCCTTGGTGCCACCGGAGTCGCTGATCGTGCGGCAGTGGGACGAGTTGGGGGCCGAGGCGGTGCTCGGGCTCATCGACCTGTTCCGCACCACCACGCCGCCGCGGCTGGAGACGCTGGAAGCCGCCATGGCGGCCGGCGATGCCGCCATCGTGGTGGATGAGGCCCACGCGCTGAAGGGTGCCGCCGGCGTGCTCGGTCTGATGCCGCTGCACCGCCTGTTGCAGGACGTGGAGGCCGATGCCCAGGCCGGCGACCTGGATGCCGTGCGGCTGACCATGGACACGGTGCGGTCGGTACACGCCGCCACCCTGGCCGCCCTGGATGTCTACGACCGCCCGGCGGCGGCGCCGCCGGTTTAGGTCAACGCGGCGGCTGGTGCCGCGCCGCCGGGTCGCAATCGGGCGCTGCCCGGTAAAAGGCCGCGTCATCCCCGCGCGAGACGAAGGCACCGAGCGGGATGAAGCCATCCGTCCCTTCCCGCATCACCAAGACCCGGTAGGGCCGCGCGCTGCCATCGGCGAGGGTGACGAGACCGCAGCCGATGATGCCGCTCTCGATTTCATCGCGCAGCACCCAACGATGGCTGATCGCCGCCGCCGGCTCCGCCACCTGTCGCCGCACCGCCTCCTCCAGCGCCGCCGTCAGGGCCGGTGACGGCTCGATGCGATAAGCGGCAGCGGCCGGCGAAACAACGATCGCGGCAAGAACGGCGATCACCAGAGGCAGGGAGAGGGGCAAGAACCGTGATGTCATCCCCTCACTCCACATCCGGAGTGAACACGTAGCCGACATTGCGCACCGTCACCAGCAGACGGGGCTGCGCCGGGTCGCGCTCGATCTTCTTGCGCAGACGGCCGATCAGCACGTCGATGGAGCGATCAGCCGGCGACCATTCGCGATTGGACACCGCATCCAACAGGCGGTCGCGGGTGAATACGCGCTGCGGCTGAGCGGCCAGGGTGGCCAGCAGGTTGAACTCGCCGGTGGTCAGCGGCACATTGACGCCATCGGGATCGGTCAGCAGCCGCCGGCCGGTATCCAGGCGCCAGCCGTCGAAATCGTAGGCGACGCGATCGTCGCGGTTGGCGGCGGCGCGCTGGGTGCGGCGCAGGATGTTCTTCACCCGCGCCAGCAGCTCACGCTGTTCATAGGGCTTCACCACATAGTCGTCGGCGCCCAGTTCCAGCCCCACCACCCGGTCGACGGCATCGGATTTGGCGGTCACCAGCACGATTCCCATGTCCGACTGCGCGCGCAACGAGCGCAGCAGCGACAATCCGTCGCGGCCCGGCAGGTTGATGTCGAGCAGCACCAGATCGAACCGCCGCCGCGCCAGCTGCCGGTCCATCTCATCCCCGTTTGCCGCCTCGGCCACCCGGTAGCCCTCGCGATTGAGATAGGCGGCAAGCACGGCGCGGCTCACCTGCTCGTCCTCGACGATCAAGATGTGGTGCGATTCCGGTTTCATGCCGTGAAATCAGTCCCCCGCAACGGCATCCCTGCCGCCTCATTCAAACAGCGCCCGCGCCCCGGCGCCCGCGTCAAATATAGCTGTTTACACATAGTTTACAAAATCGAACGGTTCATTCACGGCGCCCCCCTTGGCCGTTCACAATCGTCTGCTATCACCAAGTCGGCTTCGTTGGGGAGCCGCCGAGGACCGGTTGCTTCGGGGGAAGCGGCCGGGCCTGTTTCCGATCCGCGCGCCTGCGGGCGCACCCTTGGGGAAGGGCGGGTCGGGAACAACGGTCACCAAAGGGGGGTGCCGCACGGCGCCGGGTTCCGACCCGGCACGGCATGGACAGCCTGCCGGTCGGGGACCCCGATGGGGTGACCGGCAGGCCTCCTGCCTGATCAGCGCCGGGTCCGCCCGGCGTCCTTATCTGCGTCTCGATTGACTAGCGCCGGCCGGCAAGGGCCGGCGCTTTTTTTGGTCGGGCCGGCAGCGACGGCGGGCGAGCGGTGCGGCGCATGGCGCCCATGCGGCATCGTCATAAAACCTTAAGTTCCTCAGTGGTATGGTGCGCACTACCGTCGCGGAACCACCGGCGGCACGGACGGTACCCAGACGCCATGTGACCGTGCTACCGTCAGCGACCGCGCAACCGGCCCACGGAGGACGACAGACCCGATGGCGATTTCCAAGGACCTTCTGGACGATCTGCGGCGGCGGCGGGAAACGGCCCTGCTGGGCGGCGGCCGCGACAAGATCGACGAGCGCCATGCCCGCGGCCTGCTGTCGGCGCGGGAACGGCTCGACGCCCTGTTCGCCGCCGACACCTTCCAGGAATTCGGCCTGCACGCCCGCCACCAGACCCGCCACTTCGGCATGGAGGGCAAGGATCTGCCCGGCGATGCGGTGGTGACCGGCATCGGCTTCGTCGACGGCCGCCCGGTGGCCGCCTTCAGCCAGGATTTCACCGTCGCCGGCGGCTCGCTCGGCCGGGTCCATGCCGGCAAGATCTGCGACGTGATGGATTATGCCTTGCGCGGCGGCATGCCCATCGTCGGCTTCAATGATTCCGGCGGTGCCCGCATCCAGGAGGGCGTCGACAGCCTGTCGGGCTACGGCCAGGTGTTCTACCGCAACGTGCTGGCGTCCGGCGTGGTGCCGCAGGTGGCCGTCATCTCGGGCAGTTGCGCCGGCGGGGCGGCCTATTCGCCGGCGCTGATGGACTTCATCATCATGACCCGCGGCTCGGGCAACATGTTCATCTGCGGGCCGGAGGTCATCCGCGCCGCCACCGGACAGGTGACCACCATGGACGAGATCGGCTCGGCCATGGCGCACGCCAGCGTGTCGGGCAATATCCACTTCATCGCCGAGGACGACATGCATGCCGCCGCCATCGTGCGCGACCTGCTGTCCTACCTGCCGTCCAACAACATGGCCGATCCGCCGCATGATCTGTCGGCGCATGTCACCCTGGCCGACGATCCCGGCCTAGATGCCATCGTGCCGGACGATCCGCGCATGCCCATCGACGTCAAGGCGGTGATCGCCCGCATGGTCGACGGCGGCCGGTACCTGGAGGTGCAGGCGCTGTTCGCGCCCAACATCGTGTGCTGCTTCGCCCGCGTCGCCGGCATCGTCACCGGCATCGTCGCCAACCAGCCGGCGGTGAAGGCGGGGACGCTGGATATCGACGCCTCCGACAAAGCGGCGCGGTTCATCCGCTTCTGCAACGTCTTCAACATCCCCATCGTGACGCTGGTGGACGTGCCCGGCTTCCTGCCCGGCGTCAACCAGGAACGCCACGGCATCATCCGCCACGGTGCCAAGATGCTGTTCGCCTACGGCGCCGCCACGGTGCCGAAGATCACCGTCATCCTGCGCAAGGCCTACGGCGGCGCCTATCTCGCCATGTGCTCGCGCGACATGGGGGCCGATCTGGTCTACGCCTGGCCGTCGGCGGAAATCGCCGTCATGGGGGCGGAAGGCGCCGTCAACATCCTCTACCGCCGCGACCTCAAGGAGGCCGACGACCCGACGGCCAAGCGCCAGGACCTGGCCGCCGAGTACCGGCGCGAGTTCGCCAACCCCTACGTCTCCGCTGGCAAGCTGTTCGTGCATGACGTCATCGAGCCGGCCCGCACCCGTGCCGCCGTGGCGCTCGGCCTGCGCAGCCTGCTGTCGAAGCGCGAAACCCGCCCCGCCAAGAAGCACGGGAACATTCCGCTGTGATCCTCGAAGACCTGGAAATCGTCTTCCTCGGCTTCGCGGTGGTGCTGATCGTGCTGACCGCGTTGTGGGGAGTGACCGCCCTCATCAGCCGGGTGATCGTCAGCCGCGAGGCCGCCGCCCGCGCCGCCGCCGAACACAAGGCCGCCCGCGCCCAGGGGACGGCGACCGCGCCCGCCGTCACCGTCCCGGCCGGCATTCCGCCCCATCATCTGGCCGTCATCGCCGCCGCCGTTGCCGCGGCGGTCCCCGGCCGCCACCGCATCCTCGACGTGGTGATGCCGCCGCACCGCATGCCGGCGTGGATCAACGAAGGCCGCTACGAGCATATGTCGAGCCACGGCGGCCGCGCCGCCGCCGGCTGGCAGCATCCCGGGCCGCCGCACGTCGACCATCCGATCCACCGGGCCAATCCGCTGTCCACCGGCGCCGGCCCGTCGAACAAGAGGACGCCATGAGGAAGTTCCGCATCACCGTCGAAGGCACCGCCTACGAGGTCACGGTCGAGGAGTTGGACGGCAGTGGCACCGCTCCGGCGCCGGTTGCCGCCGCGCCGCGCCCGCTGGCCCCTCCCGCCGCCACGGCTCCGGCAGCAACGCCGGCTCCGGCCCCGCAAAATGCCGCCGCCGCCCCGGCCGGTCCCGGTGACGTGACCAGCCCGCTGGCCGGCACCGTGCAGAAGGTGGAGGTGGCGGTGGGCGATGCCGTCAGCGAAGGTCAGTCGGTGGTCACGCTGGAAGCCATGAAGATGCTCACCACGGTGCCCGCCCCGCGCCCCGGCACGGTGAAGGAAATCAGGGTCGCCGCCGGCACAACCGTGCAGGAAGGCCAGGTGCTGGTGGTGCTGGGCTAAGCGCCTGGCGCCCAGCCCCTCCCTCTGCCCTTCTCCTTCCTCCTCCTTCTCCCGCCGCCCTTTCCGACAGCGCGAGCCAGCCGAGGCGTCAGCATGGAAACCCTCACTCAGTTGTGGTCCCTTACCGCCTTTCCGTATGTCACCTGGCAAATGCTGGTGATGTGGGCGGTGGTCGCCGGGCTGCTCTATCTCGCGGTCTACAAGAACTTCGAGCCGCTGCTGCTGGTGCCGATCGCCTTCGGGGCGCTGCTTGCCAACCTGCCGACCCAGGGCTTGGTGAACCTGCCCGACCCGGTGACGGAAACAGTCGGCGGCCTGTTCTATTACATCTCCCAGGGCGTCCACCTGGAGATCTTCCCGCCGCTGATCTTCCTCGGTGTCGGGGCGCTGACCGACTTCGGGCCGCTGATCGCCAATCCGCGCACCCTGCTGCTGGGCGCGGCGGCGCAGTTCGGCGTCTTCGCCACCTTCTTCGGCGCGATCATGATCGGCTTCACGCCGGAACAGGCGGCGGCCATCGGCATCATCGGCGGCGCCGACGGGCCGACTTCCATCTTCCTGGCCAACAAGCTGGCGCCGGAGTTGCTGGCGCCCATCGCGGTGGCGGCCTACAGCTACATGGCGCTGGTGCCGCTGATCCAGCCGCCGATCATGCGCGCCCTGACGACGCCCGCCGAGCGCAAGATCCGCATGCGCAGTCTGCGCCCGGTCTCGCGCACCGAAAAGCTCGTCTTCGCCGTGGTGGTGACGGTGCTGGTGATCCTGCTGGTGCCGGCGGCGGCGGCGCTGATCGGCATGCTCATGCTCGGCAACTTCCTGCGCGAGTGCGGTGTCACCGAACGGCTGTCCAAGGCGGCCCAGAACGAGTTGATCAACGTCACCACCATCTTCCTCGGCGCCTCGGTCGGCATCACCATGACCGGCGAACGCTTCCTCCAGTTGGAGACGCTGGGCATCCTGGTGCTGGGCGTGGTGGCCTTCGGCGTCTCCACCGCCTGCGGCGTCATCATGGCCAAGATCATGAACAAGGTGTCGAAAACCCCCATCAACCCGCTGATCGGCTCGGCCGGCGTGTCGGCGGTGCCGATGGCGGCGCGGGTGTCGCAGGTGGAGGGGCAGAAGGCCGACCCCCATAATTTCCTGCTCATGCATGCCATGGGCCCCAATGTGGCGGGTGTCATCGGCACCGCTGTCGTGGCAGGCTATTTCATCGCCCGGCTGGCTGGCTGAGGCCGTCGCGGCAACCGGCGGCGATGCCCGAGAACCGCCCTCCCGGTCGCCGCGTTGCCATGACCGTCGCCGCCATCCCCAGGCGGCGACCAGTCCAGTGGGAGGGAAAGCCATGCACAGGCCGCGCATCTATCTGGCAGGGCCAGAGGTCTTCCTGGCCGATGCCGTCGCCCTTGGGGAGGCCAAGAAGGCATTGTGCGCCCGCCACGGTTTCACCGGCTGTTTCCCGCTGGATAACGAGTTGGACCTGGGGGCCCTGTCGCCGCGCGAAGCGGGACTTGCCATCAGCCGCGCCAACGAGGCGCTGATGCGCCGCTGCGACCTCATCATCGCCAACATCACCCCGTTTCGCGGCCCTGGCATGGATCCAGGCACCGCTTTTGAAATCGGCTTCATGCGGGCGCTGAACCGGCCGGTATTCTGTTACACCGCCAGCGATCTGCTGCACGCCGAGCGGGCCGCCCGTTGGGCCGGCGGGGCGGTGCGCGAACGTCCCGGCGCTGGCGTGGAGGACGCCGACGGCCTGTTGATCGAGAACTTCGGCATGGTCGAGAACCTGATGATCGACGGCGCCGTCGCCGACAGCGGCGGCGGCATCATCGTTCCCGACTCAGCGGAGCCGCAACCCGATCATCACGATCTCGGGGGCTTCGAGAACTGCCTGAAGGCGGCCGCCGCCATGCTGCGCCACGGGCGGTGAGCCCCGCCCGTGGCCGTGTCCTTGGTCAGAACCCGTCCTTGCGCCGCCGCCGCAGGGTAAGCACCGCTTGGGTGCGGCTGCCGACGTTGAGGGCCTTGAGAATACCGGTGACGTGGCTTTTCACCGTCGACAGGTTGAGCCCCATGCGCTCGCCGATCTCCTGATTGGAGAGTCCTTCGGCCAACAGTCGCAGCACTTCCTGCTGACGCTTGGTCAGGCCGGCCGGCAGACTGTCGAGGCCGCCGTCGCCGAAGCGCGGCAGATCGGCCCCGTTGCCGCCGCCGGCGCCACGCTCCAGCCCGCCGAGAACCGGCGGCAAGTAGGTTCCGCCGGCCAGCACCAGCCGCACGATATTGAGCAGCAACCGCTGGTCGGTGGTCTTGGGCACGAAGGCGCGCACCCCCTGGGCCAGCACGCTGCGCATCTCGTCCGCCGCTTCCAGCATGGAAAACACCAGCACCGGCGTCGGGTCCGCCAGGGTGACGATGCCGCGCACGTCCTCTATGCCGCGAATCCCCGGCATGCGCAGATCGAGCACCAAGAGGTCCGGCCGCTCCCACCCCTCGCCGGGCTGCCCGTTGAAAAGGGCGCGCACGTCGTCCCCGCTGGCGACCTCGTCGATGGCAGGCGCCGGCTCCAGACCGGCCAGCAGATGGCGCAGTCCGCACCGGACGATGGAGTGATCGTCCGCCAGTACGATACGCATTGAATACCCCACCCCTCGCTGACCCCACCCTTGCGCAACCCCCGGGGGAAGAAGGCAACGCCATGCCCGTGAGCATTCATCCTTCATACCATGCGTTAGGGTGCATGGCGATATCCGAAAGGTTGATGTCGGGTCTTAGGTACGGCCAAATGGCCCTTGGCCCGGATTGCGATCCGGGCTTCCCTCAAGCGGGACGGTCCAGGCATGAAACAGACGAGGCTGATGATGGCGCATCCCCGGTTTCTGGTGGTGGAAGGCAACCTGAAGGAGGCCAGCGAGGCGCTGGAAAAGGCCGGCGCGACTCCGTTCGGGCCGCTCTATGCCCAGACCTTGCGGACCCTGCACCCCGGTGCCGTGTGCGACATCGTCCGCCCTGCCGATGCCGATGGCGCCCTGCCGGCGGGCGCGGCGCTCACCGACTATGACGCGGTGGCCTGGACCGGCTCCGCCCTCAACGTCTATGACATGACTCCGCCGATCACCCGCCAGATCGAGCTGGCCCGTGCCGTCTACGACTCGGGCGTGCCGTTCTTCGGCTCATGCTGGGCGTTGCAGGTGGCGACCGTGGCGGCCGGCGGCGTGGTGCGCAAGAACCCCAAAGGGCGGGAACTGGGCATCGCCCGCAAGATCACCCTCACCGAGGCCGGCCGTGCCCACCCCATGTACGCCGGCAAGACCTCGGTGTTCGAGGCGGTCTGCATCCATCAGGACGAGGTGGAAACCCTGCCGCCGGGCGCCGTGCTGCTGGCGTCCAATGCCGTCAGTGACGTGCAGGCGGCCGAAATCCACCATGGCAACGGGTCGTTCTGGGGCATCCAATACCACCCGGAATACGACCTGCACGAGATCGGCCACATCTGCCTGCGCTACGCCGAGCGACTGGTAGACCAGGGCTGGTTCGCCAGTGTCGCCGATGCGGAGGATTTCGCCGCCCGCTGCGATGCCTTGGCCGCCGACCCGCAGGGCCGTCGCGACCTGCGCTGGCAGCTCGGCGCCGATGACGACGTGCTCGACGCCGCCATCCGCCTGCGCGAGATCCGCAACTGGATCGAGCACCGGGTGGTGCCGGCCATGGCCACGCGGCGCTGACCGTCGGCGGCACCGCCGCCGCGCGTCACCAGCCGGAGGGGATGCCGCAGACGGCGGTTCCCCGTCCGCGCTTGGCCATATACTGCTGGTGATGCTCCTCGGCCTCCCAGAACGGCCCGGCGTCGACGATCTCGGTCACGATGGGACGGCGGAACCGTCCCGAATCGTCGTTCTCCCGCAGGCTGGCTTCGGCGCGGGCGCGCTGGTCGACGTCGTGGACGAAGATGACGGATCGGTACTGGCTGCCGACATCGACGCCCTGGCGGTTCTTCTGGGTCGGATCGTGGATCTTCCAGAACACCTCCAGCAAGGCGTCGTAAGTCACCGTTTGCGGGTCGAAGTCGACGCGCACCGCTTCGGCATGACCTGTCTGGTCGGAACACACCTGTTCGTAGCTCGGGGCATCGACGCTGCCGCCGGCATAGCCGACGACCGTCGCCGTCACCCCCGGCACGCGGCGGAAGGCTTCCTCCACCCCCCAGAAGCACCCAGCCGCGAAGGTCGCGATGGCCATGGGACGAGTCTCCTATGCGGACATGAACCGAGAGGACTATATCGCCCCGGCGCCGACGGCATGCAAGAGCACGGCGCCGCTCAGCGGAACGCGGCGGAGTCGCGCTGGATCTCGTCGATGCGGTCCATGATCTTCTGCTGACGGCGGCAGCTGTCGCGCAATTGGTCGATGGAGCGGCCGAGACTGTCCGAGAAATCCATCAGGCCGTCCCGCATGGTATCGAGAGACGCGGCGATGGAACGGTGGGCGTGCCGCAGGGTCTCGACATGGGCGAGGGTCTCGCGATTGGAATCGAGAATCCTGCGGCAATTGCGCTGCACGCGGACGTAAGCGAGGGAAATCACTGTGCCGGTCATGCGCGCCCCCACCTGTGCCCGTGCGTGACGAGACGTGACCACCCCCCGATCACGTCCCTGCTCGAAATATCGTGGCGCACTCGCCGGCTTTCGTCCACGACGGGCGCGGCTTCCCTGCCGTTTCGCCAGGGTGACCTGGACCATTGGACAGGGTGCGCGCATCCGTCACTGGCATTCACGATCGGCCTCATCTTGCACCAAACCGCTTGAAAGCGCTTAATACGACACAATATGCCGTTACCGGTTCCTTCCCGACGAAAGCTGCCGCCCGTGCCCGACGTCCTTTCCCTTGCCGGCGAGACTCTGCTGTCGCCGCTGGTGCTGTTCTTCGCCCTTGGTGCCGCCGCCGGGTTCGCCCGATCCGACCTGACCATTCCCGATGCCGTCGCCAAGGGACTGTCGCTCTATCTGATGCTCGCCATCGGCTTCAAGGGCGGTGCCGCCATGGCCGCCCACGGCCTCGGGCCGGAGGTGCTGGCCGCCCTGGCGGTGGGGATCGCGCTGTCCTTCGCCCTGCCGCTGCTCGCCTTCCCGGTGCTGCGCGGCCTGTGCCGGTTGGATGCGGTGAACGCCGCCGCCGTCGCCGCTCACTACGGTTCCATCAGCGTCGTCACCTTCGTCGCCGCCACCTCCATGCTGCAAACCCTGGGGGTGGCCTGGGACGGCTACATGGTGGCGGTGGTCGCCGCCATGGAGACGCCGGCCATCCTCACCGGCCTGTGGCTGGCTGGCCGCAGCGGCGCCCGCCTGGGCGAAAGCAGCGGGGCGCTCGGGCGCGAGGTGCTGCTGAACGGCAGCGTGGTCCTGCTGGTGGGCAGCTTCGCCATCGGCTGGATCACCGGCGACAAGGGCCTGGCCACCATCTCCGCCTTCATCGTCGACCCGTTCAAGGGCGTGTTGTGCCTGTTCCTGCTCGACATGGGGCTGGTGGCGGCACGGCGCTTCCGCGACGGATCGGTGGTCAATGCCCGGCTGGTGGCCTTCGGACTGCTGCTGCCTCCCGTCGGCGCCCTGGCCGGCGGTCTGCTCGGACTGGCGGCCGGACTGGCGCCGGGCAACGCGACCCTGATGGCGGTGCTTGGCGCCTCCGCCAGCTACATCGCCGTGCCGGCGGCCATGCGCATGGCGCTGCCGCAGGCCAACCCGGCGATCTCCATCACCCTGGCGCTCGGCATCACCTTTCCGCTCAACCTGACCATCGGCATTCCCCTCTATCATGCCGTCATCACCAGCCTGACCGGAGGTGCCCCGTGACCGCCACCCGCCCCCATCATCCACGCCGCAAGATCGAGATCCTGACGCCGATGCCGCTGCTCAACCGGGTGACGGCACTGCTGAAGGCCCATGGCGCCTCCGGCCACACCGTGTTGCCGGCGCTCGCCGGCCAAGGCACCAAGGGCCGGTGGGAGCGTGGCCACGCCACCGACGCGGAAACCTGCGTCATGGTGGTGTCGGTGCTCGGCGCCGATCGCGCCGATGCCCTGTTCGATGCCCTGGCGCCGGTGCTGGCCGATGCCGGCGTTGCCTGGATGTCGGATGTGGAGGTGCTGCGCGGCGAGAAGTACTGATCGCCGCCACCGCCCTTTTTCCGCCGCAGGAACGGACCATATAAGGGGCATGACCACGCCCCGGCCGTCCACCCTCCCCTCCGTTCCCACCGGCACCGCCACCGGATTGCCGGTGCTCGCCGACGAGCGGGCCGCCGCCCTGGTGGTCGAGGACGCCGCCCGCCGCTGGGCCGAAAGCGCGCGCGGCCGGGTGGCGCCCTTCGTCGACACCCATTTCACCCTGCTCGGCTCGGCCCGCCTGCACAAGGCGGCGCTCGGGCTCGACATCCTGCGGGCGCCGGTGAACGTCATCCTCAGCACCGCCACCGCCGGAGCGCGGGCCTCCGGCGCCGCCGCCCGGCTGGTCGGCGCCCGCCGCGCCGGCGCTTGGCTGTCGCGCCGCACCTGGTTCCTGGAAACCGATGTCGGCCGCGAGATCCTGTTCCGCGTCCACGACGAACTGCTGCACCTGCCGGCCGAGATCGGCGACCGCCGGGTGGAGCGCGACGCCCTCATGGAGGCCATCCTGGCCGACCCAGCGGTACGCCTGCGCCTTGGCATGGTGCTGGCGGCACTGGCGGAGCGGGCCGACGATCCGCAGTTCAAGACCCGCCTGACCGAGAGCTTGGCGACCTATGTCGGCAGCCGCACCGCCGCCGCCGAAATGGCCGGCAGCCTGACGCTGGCCGCCGCCGGCTTCGCCGCCTATCACCAGCTGACGCCGGGGGTGGTGTCGCTGGCGGCGCCGCTGTCGGCGACGCTGGCCAAATCCATGGCCCTGTCCGGCTTCTGGGCCGGGCCGTGGGCCGGTGGCCTGTGGTACGGCATGGTCGGCGCCCCGGCCGCAAGCCCGCTGCTGGTCGGCACCGTCGCCCTGTCGCTGGCGGCGCCGGTGGCGGTGCTGACCGCCTTCGCCGGCGTCGTCACCGACCCGGTGCAGCGCCGTCTGGGCCTGCATCGCCGCCGCCTCGCCACCCTCGTCGACGTCATCGAGCGGCAGGTCACCGGCGACCCCGAGGCCGAGCTGAAGGTGAAGGACTTCTACGTCGCCCGCCTGTTCGACGTGCTGGACGTCACCGCCGCCTGCTGGCGCCTGGTTTCGCCGCGCTGATTCGGCCGGCATGGACCGGCGCCACCGCCGGCGGCTAGACTGAGGGCCCGCCGCCAACAGCCCGAGGCGCCCATGGCCGAGCCGCGCTACCTGCCCTTCCTCGATGCCACCCCTTACCGCATGACCATGGGGCTGCGGTCCCTCGCCACCGCCGAGTGGATCGAGATCGACGATACCTACGACGCCGACGTGGCCGAGAAACACCGCCTGCTGGCCGAACGCCCGGCCGAGGTGACCGCCGCCCTGCCGGAATCGCGCGATGCGGCACGGGAAGCCCACGACCTGCTGGCCGCTCATCTGGTGGCGCATTTCCCCGCCCTGTTCCGCCGCAACGGCGCCCGGCTGCACGGCCCCGGCGGGCGGCAGTGGCGGCTTGATGACGATGCCCTGGCGCCGCTCGACCGCGCCGGGCGGTGGGTGCAGGAAGACCTGTGCCTGATGCAGGCGGGTCCGCAGGGCTGGACGCTCACCGCCGCCTCGCTGTGCTTCCCCAACCGCTGGCGGCTGGCCGACAAGCTGGGCCGCGCCATGGCCGCCATCCATGTGCCGGTGCCGGCCTATGGCGAGCGGCTCGGCACGCCGGTGGACCGCTTCTTCGACAAACTGGCCGCCGACCGTGCCGTGTGGCGCACCAACTGGGGCATCCAGGCCGACGCCCGGCTGTTCCAGCCCACCGGCCACAACGGCATCGAAGGCGCCGACCTCACCGCCGCCGAGGTGCCCGACCGGCTGGTGCTGCGGGTGGAGCGCCAGACGCTCCGCCGCCTGCCGGCCAGCGGCGCCATCCTGTTCGGCATCCGCACCTACGTCCACCCGCTGCGGCAGGTGGTGCGCGATGGCGCCACCGCGCGGGCCCTGGCCGCCGCCGTTGACGCCCTGCCGCCGGACATGGCGCGGTACAAGAGCATG
Organism: Pseudomonadota bacterium; assembly: GCA_023396465.1. Classification (GTDB taxonomy): domain Bacteria; phylum Pseudomonadota; class Alphaproteobacteria; order Rhodospirillales; family Rhodospirillaceae; genus Caenispirillum. The sequence continues at coordinate 9,279 of JAEWWF010000361.1, read as the reverse complement.
ACCGGCTTCCGCGCCGCCCTGCTCGACTGGCTGACCACGACCGCCACCGCCCCGGCGCTGGCGGACTAGCGCCCCGGCCCCTACATAAGGCGCGGTACAACCGGCAGGAGGGTGTTTTCGGTGAAGCTCAGGTTCTGGCGGCGCGACCGCGTCACCCTGGTGCGGCTCGACGGCGTCATCGGCGGCCGCGGCCTGCGCTGGGAAAAGGTGCGTCCGGCAGTGGAAAAGGCCTTCGCCGGCCGCAAGCCGCCAAAGGCGGTGCTGCTGGTGATCAACTCGCCGGGCGGCAGCCCCATGGAATCCGACGTCATCGCCCGCGAAATCCGCCGCCGCGCCGACAAACGCAAGGTGCCGGTGATCGCCTTCGTGGAGCAGATCGGCGCCTCCGGCGGCTACTGGCTGGCCTGCGCCGCCGATGAAATCTTCGTCATGAGCCCCATGAGCCTAGTGGGCTCCATCGGCGTCATCTCCGCCGGCTTCGGCTTCGTCGGGCTGCTGGATCGCCTGGGCGTGGAACGCCGGGTGCTGACCCGAGGGATCAACAAGATGCGCCTCGACCCCTTCCAGCCGGAACGCGAAACCGATCGCGAATGGCTGGCTGGATTGCAGGGCGACATTCACGCCGCCTTCGTCGCCCATGTGAAGGAGCGCCGCAATGGGCGCCTGAAGGGTGACGACGACACCCTGTTCAATGGTGACGTCTTCCTCGGTCAGCGGGCGCTGGAACTGGGGCTGGTGGACGGGGTGGAGCTGCCCCACCGCTATGCCGAGCAACGCTACAAGGGCGCCACGGTGCAGGTCATCCACGGCCCGCGCAAGCCGTTGCTCGCCCGCCTGCTGCGCGGCGGCGGCGATGCCCTGGCCGATGACCTCACCGAATCGCTGATGCGGGCGCGCTACGGACTGTAGCGGCCGGCCACACGCCATGGCCGCCGTTCAACGCGCATCCTCGGTCAGGATCGGCAGCAGACCGTTCTTCTGTGCCGCCGCCCGCAGGCGGCCATCCTGCTTGACGGCGGTGACGAAAGCCTCCACCCGTTCCAGCCATCCCGCATCGCCTTTCGGCACCGCGTAGGCATAGGGGGTGGGCGCCACCGCCTGCGGTGGCTCCAGCAGGCTGGCCCAGTCGGTGAGCATGGCCATGCGGCGGCCATAAGGGAAATCGGTCATGAAAACGTCGCCGCGGCCGGCCTGCACCTCCTGCTCGCGCGCCTTGAAGGTGTCGACCACCAGCAGCTCGGCGGCCGTCAGGGACTCCCGCATCACCGGCTCCATGTAGGTGCCGCGCTGCACCACCACCACATGTCCGGGCCGATCGATATCGGCCCAGGCAGCGATGCTGGGGTGTTGGCGCATCGCCACGGCATAGATGCCGCTGACCAGATAGGGCTGGGTGAAATCCATGTGGTCCATGCGGTCGGACCGGACCCCGACGGCATGCATGGCGATGTCGCAGGCGCCGTTGCTCAGGTTGGCAACCAGATCGGCGAAGGAACTGTCGACGAACCGCACCGCCACGCCAAGATCGGCGGCCAGGGCGTGGGCCATGTCGATGTCGATGCCCTCCAGCTCGCCGGTGCGGGGATTTCGGTAGGAGATGGAATAGTAGTCCGGCCAGATGCACACCCGCATCTCACCGCGCTGCTGCACCGCCTCCAACCGTCCCGCGGCCGTGGCGACGGGGCTGTGGCCGACCCCGGCGGCGAACAGCATGACGGCCGCAAAAACCGCCGCCCCCAGCAAACCCCGCATCCTCTCCCCCTTAGTCCTCGCCCGGAACCTGATCCGGGCAGCATAGGGGCACCGGAAACCACGTCCATCATGCGTCATAGTCATGTTAGAGTTGCACTTAGCGCATGGTCAAATGGCGATGGGGCCGTCTACAGTCGTGGAGGGCCAAAGGGGGAAGGGACAGCCATGGCGTCGGGGCAGTGGGGGAGCCGGCCGTGAATGACGACCGGCAGTGGGACTTTGCGCCGCAGAGCGGGCTTCCGGGCGCTGGCCGGTCACGCCTGATCGCTGGCGTGGCGGCGGCGCTGTTGGCCGGGTTCGTCGCCCTGTTCTCCGTCACCCTGTGGAGTTCCTTCCATCAGTCGGCCCAGAAACGGCTGGAAAATGCCGTCGACATGGCCCGTCTGATCGAAACCAGCGTCACCCGCACCTTCGATTCGGTCGAAACCACCCTGACCGCCGTGGCGGAAGAAAGCCTTGCCGCCACCGCCAGGGGCGACATCGCGCCGCTCTCCGGGCATCTGGCGGAGCGGCTGCGGTTTTCCCCCCACATCCGACAAATCGTCGTCATCGACGCCGAGGGGCGCATCCTGGCCGATACGCGGCCTGGCGATCATCCGTCGCCGCGGCTCGACATCGCCGCCCTGGCCCTGCCCCCCCGTCCCGCCGGTGCCATGACAACCAGCCTGCGCATCGGCCACACCCAGCCCGGCCGCTACCTGCCGCTGGCCGGCGAGACGCCGGAGACGGCGCCGGTGCGCACCATCCTGCCGGTGGTGCTGGTGGCTCACAGCGGGCTGCGGGTGGTGGCGGCGCTCAACCCCATGTATTTCCGCGACCTGCTGCTGGATGCCCCGCGCGGGACGCATGGCGGCGTCTCCCTGGTGCAGTTCGACGGCGGCATCATCATCGATGGCGACGCCTCCACCGAGGGGCTGAGCTTGCGCGACGCCGTGCGGGCCGAGATCGAGGGCGGCGTGGTCCCCCTGTCCGATGGCGGCATGCTCGGCCGCTTCGTCGCCTACCGCCTGTCCAGCCGCTATCCGCTGGCGGTGGCGGCGGTGGTCGACCATCGCGACAGTCTCTCCGACTGGATGCAGGCCAGCCGCCAGATGCTGTTCTGGACCGGCGCCGCCGTCGCCGGGCTGCTGCTCGGCGGCCTCGTCCTTTATCGTGAGGTATGGCGCCGGCTGCGCCTGCAAGGCGAGGTACGGCTGCTGTTCGAGGCGGTGGAACAGTCGGTCACCGCCATCATGATCACCGACCCGGCCGGCACCATCGTTTACGTCAACCCCGCCTTCACCCGCCTCACCGGCTTTCCGGCCGAGGATGCGGTGGGCCGCAATCCCCGCTTCCTGAAAAGCGGCCATACCCCGCCCGAGGAATACACCCGCCTGTGGGCCAATCTCAGCAGCGGCCGGTCGTGGCACGGCGAGTTCCGCAACCGCACCCGCGACGGCGGCGATGTGTGGGAAATGGCCACCATCTCGCCGGTGCGCGATGCCGAGGGCACGGTGACCCACTTCATCGCCGCCAAGCTCGACATCACCCGCCTCAAGGATTCGGAGGCCGAGCGCGAGGCGCTGATCACCGCCCTCGGCCACGCCAACCGGGAACTCACCCGCTTTGCCGAGATCGCCGCCCACCACCTTCAGGAACCGGTGCGCCGCCTGATGGTGTTCGCCGACCTGCTGGCACGGCCGGGCCAGGATCCCGTGAAGGCCGCCCATGCCGCCGACCGCATCCGCCAGAATGCCGCCGCCCTGCGGGACCAGTTGCGCGACATCCAGACCTATCTGGCGGCGGGCGAGCCGCGCCCGGATGCCGCCGCCCTCACCACCAATACCACCGCCGTCGCCCGCCGTGCCGCCACCGCCGCCCTGGCCGACCAGCATGACCCGCGGGCGGCCGTGGAGATCGACGACCATCTGCCGCCGGTGGGGCTGGATTCGGCACGCCTCGCCACCGCCCTCGGGCACCTCATCGACAATGGGCTCAAATACCGCCACCCCGACCGTCCGCCGCTGGTGCGCGTCACCACCCAGCCCGGACCGCCGGGACGGGTGGTGCTGCGGGTGGAGGACAACGGACGCGGCATCCCCTCGCAGCACTGGCCCCGCGCCGCCGACGTGTTCGAGCGCCTGGACGCCGACGAGTCGGTTCCCGGCAGCGGCATCGGCCTGCCCATCGTGCGGCGGATTGTCGAAAGCGTGAACGGCAGCCTGCGGCTTGAATCCTCCGACAACCTCGGCGGCACCGCCGTGCTGGTCGATCTGCCGGCGCGGGAGAGCCAGACGGCGACCAATGACGACACCCGCCCGTGGGCCGGCACCGGCCTCGGCTCCTGACATCAAGCCGCTCTGAGAGCGCCTCGTTGCCACGCGCCGCCGCGTTTGCGGTGACAGCCAAGGCCATGCGGAGCGGCCGTCTCAGGCGCGATGATACGGGTGGCCGTCCAGGATGCTCTGGGCGCGGAACAGCTGCTCGGCCAGCATGGCGCGCACCAGCATGTGCGGCCAAGTCATCTTCGAGAGGGAAAGAAGGGCGTCGGCGCGATCACGCACCGCCTGTCCATGGCCGTCGGCGCCACCGATGAGAAAGGCGACACAGGGCGCCCCGCGTTCCAGCCAGCCACCGTAGACACGGGCGAACTCTTCCGACGTGTGCAGCCGGCCGCGTTCGTCCAGCGCCACCACCACCGCGCCGGCGGGGACGCAGGCCAGCAGCAGGTCGGCTTCGCGCGCCATGCGTTCGGCAGCCGAAAGCGGCCGCTTTTCCTCCACCTCCCGCACGTCGAAAGGCAGTTTCAGGCGGCTCGCGTATTGCTCGAACAGGGCACGCTCGGGCCCGTTCTTCACACGCCCGACGGCGGCGAGCATCAGTTTCATGGCGGCGCGCGCCTTCCGCCTGCCCCTTTCCGTCCTGTCCGGGCACGGCCGGTTACAGAGGAGGCGGCGGAAGCCCCGTCAGGCCATGTAGGCGGCGGACGGCGCCGCCGGTTCGGTGGCCACCGGCGGCCGCGCCGGGTTGGCAACGCCCCACATCTTTTCCAGATTGTAGAAGGCGCGCACTTCCGGGCGGAACAGGTGGACCACCACATCGCCGGCATCGACCAGCACCCAGTCGCCCGCGGCCTTGCCTTCGATGGAGGGCATCAGGCCGACGGCCTTCAGCTTCTCCACCAGATGCTCGGCCGCCGACGCAACCTGCCGCGAGCTGCGGCCGGAGGCGATGACCATGTATTCGGCGATGGAGGATTTGCCGGACAGACCGATGACGACCACGTCTTCGGCCTTGCTGTCTTCGAGAACCGATTCGACCAGTTCGACCACTTCGGCCGGGTCGAGAGGCACTTGCGGATCGGGTTTTATGGGTCGCTCCATAGGGGTCGTCCACGCCGTCATGACGGGCAGAGCCCCGCGCTCACGCGGGGGTGCTGCCGGCACCGTGCCGGCCGGCGCGGATGGCGGTCGCCGAGGCGGGATGGCGTCGGATCGGAAGGAAGACCCATGCGGGGGCTTCGCTGCCGGCCAGAACCGGGGCCTTCCGAAGGGGCAATCGGTGTCTGGCGAAACGCCGCGCCGCCTTGCTTGCCAACGCTCGATAAGAATAGGGCGCCCGGTCGAACACCGCAACGGGATGGTTGCGAAAGATGGATGACCAGGCCCGCCAGCGGCTGATCTGCTGCAAATTGTCGGCCCCCATCAGCCACACGAAGGTGACATTGGGGAACCGCCGCCGCAGCATCGCCAGGGTATCGGCGGTGTAGCGGGTGCCGAAGCGGGTTTCCAGCGTCGTCACCCGCAGCCGCGCATGCGCCGCGCAGGCCCGCGCCCCGGCCGCCCGCTCGGCCAGCGGCGCCATGCCGGCCACCGGCTTCAACGGATTCTGCGGGCTGACCAGCCACCACACTTCATCCAGCGCCAGCCGCCGCAGGGCCTCCAGAGAGATGAAGCGGTGGCCGTCGTGGGCCGGGTTGAAGCTGCCGCCCAGCAGCCCGACCCGCAGCCGTCGCCGGTCGCCATAGGCGGGCAGCGGGTCGAGCGGATCGGGGCGGCGGTCTGTCACGATGGCGGAAGTTTCGGGGATCAGGTCGGCCGGCACTGGCCGCTGCCGCGCACCTTGTATTTGAAGGTGGTCAGTTGCTCCACCCCCACCGGACCGCGGGCGTGCAGCTTGCCAGTGGAGATGCCGATTTCCGCCCCCATGCCGAACTCGCCGCCGTCGGCGAACTGGGTGGAGGCATTGTGCATCAGGATCGCCGAATCGATCTCGGCCATGAACCGTTCCGCCGCCGCCGCATCCTCGGTGAGGATCGATTCGGTGTGTTGGCTGGAATGGGCGTTGATGTGGGCGATGGCATCGTCGAGCCCGTCCACCACCCGCACGCTGAGGATGGCATCCAGGTATTCGGTGTCCCAGTCCGCCTCGGTCGCCGCCAGCACCCGCGACTCGACCGCCTGCACCACCGCGTCGCCGCGCAGCTCGCAGCCGGCCGCCAGCAGGTCGGCCACCAGCTGCGGCAGCAGCGAATCGGCCAGGGCGCGATCGACCAGCAGCGTCTCGGTGGCGCCGCAGACGCCGGTGCGCCGCATCTTGGCGTTCACCACCACCGCCCGCGCCAATGCCGCATCGGCGGCGGCATGGACATAGGTGTGGCAGATGCCTTCCAGGTGCTTGAACATGGGGATGCGGCTTTCCGCCGACAGCCGCTCGATCAGCGACTTGCCACCGCGCGGCACGATGACGTCGATGTAATCCGTCGCGGTGATCATGGCGCCGACGAAGGCGCGGTCGGTGGTCGGCGCCATCTGGATGCAGTCGGCCGGCAGGCCCGCCGCCGCCAGCCCGTCCTGAAGGCAGGCGAGGATGGCCTGCGACGAGTGGAAGCTCTCCGACCCGCCGCGCAGGATGGCGGCGTTGCCCGACTTCAGGCAGAGCGCGCCGGCTTCGGCGGTGACGTTGGGCCGGCTTTCGTAAATGATGCCAATGACCCCAAGCGGCGTGCGCACCCGCTGGATCTTCAGGCCATTGGGGCGGTCCCACTCAGCCATGACGGCGCCGACGGGATCAGGCAACGCGGCGATCTCCTCCAGCCCCTTGGCCATGGCCTCGACACGGGCCGGGGTCAACTCCAGCCGGTCGAGCATGGCGGCGGTCAGCCCCTTTGCGCGGCCGGCGTCCATATCGCGGGCATTGGCGGCCTGGATTTCGCCCATGCGTGCCCGCAGCGCCGCCGCACCGGCCCGCAGCGCCGCGTCCTTCGGCGCCGTCGGCGTCCTCGCCAGCACCAGGGCGGCGGCACGGGCCCGGCGGCCGATGGCCGACATCAGGTCGCGGACGTCGGCGGTTTCGGCCAGAGCGGTGGCGGTGGCGGTAGCGGCGGCGGAGGTCATGGCGGTCCTTCTCCCAGGGGGTGCGGGTCTGGAGGGCGTCAGGCGTCCAGGACCAGATCGTCCCGGTGGATCATCTCGTCACGGCCACGGTAGCCGAGCAGGTCGGCGATGTCCGCCGTCTTGTGTCCGGCGATAAGGTTGGCGTCGTGGCTGTTGTAGGCGATGAGGCCCTTGGCGATGGCGCGGCCATCGGCATCCTTCACCTGCACGGCGTCGCCACGCTCGAAGGTGCCCTCGACCATGGTCACGCCGGCCGGCAGCAGCGAGCGCCCATCGGCCAGGGCCTGGGCGGCGCCGTCGTCGACGTGCAGGGTGCCGGCGGGACGCAGGCGGCCGGCGATCCAGTTCTTGCGGGCGGTGCGGGGGTTGTCCTTGGGGATGAACCAGGTGCAGCGGCCGGTCTGCTCCAGCCGTCGCAGCGGGTGCTCCACCTTGCCACGGGCGATGGCCATGCGGGTGCCCGCCCCCATGCAGATGCGCGCCGCCATCAGCTTGGTCACCATGCCGCCGGAGCCATAGCCCGGCCGCGCCTCGCCGGCCATGGCCTCGATGGCGGGCGTCATCTCGCGCACCTCGGGGATCAGTTCGGCGGCGGGGTCGAGCTTGGGATCGGCGGTATAAAGACCGTCGATGTCCGACAGCAGCACCAGCGCATCGGCGCCGATCATCATGCCGACGCGGGCGGCCAGACGGTCGTTGTCGCCGAAGCGGATTTCCGTCGTCGCCACCGTGTCGTTCTCGTTGATCACCGGCACGGCGCCGTAGCGCAGCAGGGTATCGAGGGTGTTGCGGCCGTTGAGGTAGCGGCGGCGATCCTCGGTGTCGCCGATGGTCAGCAGCACCTGCGCCGCCGTGATCCCGTGGCGGGCGAGCGTTTCCTGATAGGCATGGGCGAGTCGCCCCTGGCCGGTGGCCGCCGCCGCCTGCTTTTCCTCCAGCTTCAGCGGCCCGTTGGGCAGCCCCAGATGCCGACGGCCGACGGCGATGGAGCCGGACGTCACCACCAGCACTTCCTGACCGCGCGCCTTGCAGGCGGCGATGTCGTCGGCGACGGTGTCGAGCCAAGCCCGATGCACCTCGCCGCGCGCCTCATCCACCAGCAACGCCGAGCCGATCTTGATGATGATCCGCTTGGCCTGGGCGAGCGGCGATGCCGCCACCTGCGCCGAGGCCGCCGCCGATTCGGTTAGGGCCGCCATTCCCCGCTCTCCTGTCCGTCGTCGGCGCCCGAGTCGCCGCCGGTTGCCGCCTCATCCTCGTCGGCATAGCCGCCGTCCTCGGCATGACGGGCAGCGCGTGCCTCCAGCACATAGCCGAGCATGCGGTGCAACACCGAGTCGAGCCCCTGCCGGGCGACCGACGAGATCGCCAGGATGTCTTCCTTGCGCTGACCCGATTCGGCGGCCAGCTGCTCGCGCAGGTCGTCGACGATTTCCGGGATCAAGGCATCGGTCTTGGTGATGGCGATCAGCTCCGGCTTGTCGGCCAGGCCACCGCCGTATTCCTCCAGCTCGTGGCGGATGGTGCGGTAGTGCTCGGCCACATGGTCGTAGTCGGTGCCGTCGATCAGGTGCAGCAGCACGCCGCAGCGTTCCACATGGCCGAGGAACCGGGTGCCGAGGCCGGCGCCCTCGCTGGCGCCCTCGATCAAACCCGGAATGTCGGCGATGACGAATTCCGTGTTGTCCACATAGGCGACGCCCAGGTTGGGGTGCAGGGTGGTGAACGGGTAATCGGCCACCTTCGGCCGCGCCCGCGTGACGGCGCCGAGGAAGGTGGACTTGCCGGCATTGGGCAGGCCGACCAGGCCGGCATCGGCGATCAGCTTCAGCCGTAGCCAGACCCACAGCTCCTCGCCCTCCTGGCCCGGATTCGCATGGCGCGGCGCCTGGTTGGTGGAGGTCTTGAAGCGGGCGTTGCCCCAGCCGCCGTTGCCGCCCTTGGCCAGCGTCACCCGCTGGCCGGGGCGCATGAGGTCGGCCAGCACCTCTTCCTGGTCATCGGCGAGAATCTGCGTCCCCACCGGCACCTTGATCACCAGATCATGGCCGCCGCGCCCGTGCATGTCGCGCCCGGCGCCATCGTGGCCGCGCTCGGCCTTGAAGTGCTGCTGATAGCGGAAGTCGATGAGGGTGTTCAGGTTGGCCACCGC
>JAEWWF010000263.1 GCA_023396465.1 Pseudomonadota bacterium | reverse complement strand
GGAAGATGCCGATGCCGATGAGGGCCAGCACGGCGGCCAGCAGCCAGCGGTCCACCGTCCACCACCAGCGGCCGAGAATGCTCGTGTCGGTGCGGGAAATGGTGATGCTGGTCATGGCGTCCCCCGGTCCGCGAAGTCGTGAACAAGGGCGCGGAACACGTCGCCGCGATGCTCGAAGCTGCGGAACTGGTCCCACGAGGCGCAGGCCGGCGACAGCAGCACGACGGCGCCGGGGCGGCCGTCGCGGCGGGCATCGGCGGCGGCGGCGGCGACGGCGCGGTCGAGCGTGCCGCAGGGACTGTGCGGCACGGCGGTGCCGAGCACTTCGGCGAAGGCGTCCGCCGCCTCGCCGATCAGGTAGGCGTGGCGCAGGCGCGGGAAGTACGGGCGCAGCGGCTCGATGCCGCCCTCCTTGGCCTGACCGCCGAGGATCCAGTAGATGTCCTGGTAGCAGGACAGCGCCTTTTCGGCGGCGTCGGCGTTGGTCGCCTTGCTGTCGTTGACAAAGCGGATGCCGTCCACCTCAGCCACCAGTTCCTGGCGGTGGGCGAGGCCGGGGAAGCTGCGCAGCGCCTCGGCGATCACCTGCGGCGCCACGCCACGGGCGCGGCAGGCGGCATAGGCGGCGCAGGCGTTTTGCCAATTGTGGCTGCCGGGCAGGGTGGCGATGGGCCGCAGGTCGATGATCTCCCGCGGCTCGCCGGGCTGGGTGGCGTCGAACAGCACCCCGCCGAGGGTGAAGACGCCGCCCGGCTCCTCGCCGTCGGCGCGGATGCCGATGACGGTCTGGTCGCAACGCCGCGTCAGGTCGGCGGCGAGGGCGCGGCAGTGGCGGTCATCCAGGCCGACGATGGCGGTGGCCGGCTGGTGCTGGTTGGCGAAGATCATCCGCTTGGCGGCGACGTAGCCGTCCATGCCGCCGTGGCGGGCGAGATGATCGGGGCTGATGTTGAGCAGCACCGCCACGTCGCAATCAAGCGACGGCGTCAGCTCCAACTGATAGCTCGACAGTTCCAGGACGTAGGTGCCATGGAACGGCAGCATGTCCAGCTCCAATGCCGGAATGCCGAGGTTGCCGCCCACCTGCACCGCATGACCGGCGGCTTTCAGGATATGGCCGATCAGCGCGGTGGTGGTGGATTTGCCGTTGGTGCCGGTGATGGCGACGACGAAAGCGTCGGGGCCGCTGGCGAGCAGCAGTTCCACATCACACACCGGACGGATGCCCAGGCCGTCGAGCACCGCCTTGGCGGGGTGCGGCCGGGGGAAGCCGTGGGGAATGCCGGGGCTCCAGACGCACAGGGCAATGTCGGCCCAGGCTTCGGGCGAGGGGGCGACGCAGGCATAGCCGAGGGCTTCGGCTTCGGCGCGGCGGGCCTCGCCATCGTCCCAGCACAGCACGCGGGCGCCGCCGTCGCGCAGCGCCCGCGCCGCCGACAGGCCGGTCTTGCCGAGGCCGAGCACCGCAACCATGCGGCCGGCGTACTGGGGGATCACCATGCTCACGTCGTTTGTTCCCCGGCGGGTCTTGTCGCCACGTCTGTCCGTTCTTTGGTCCATCCGCCCGGCGTCCCCTTTTTTGTCGGTGGGGATCGCCGGGCAGTCTCTCGTCTTCTCTCTCGTGCCTTCCCGGATGCCCTCAGCGGAGCTTCAGGGTACTCAGACCGGCAATGGCGAGAATGCCGGCGATGATCCAGAAGCGGATGACCACGGTGCTTTCCGCCCAACCCTTCTTCTCGAAGTGATGGTGCAGTGGCGCCATGCGGAACACCCGCTTGCCGGTCAGTTTGAAGCTGGCGACCTGAACGATGACGCTCACGGTCTCCAGCACGAACAGGCCACCCACAATCGCCAGCACGACCTCGTGCTTGGTGGCCACCGCGATGGCACCCAGCGCACCGCCGAGTGCCAGCGATCCCGTATCGCCCATGAAGATCATGGCCGGGGGGGCGTTGAACCACAGGAACCCCATGCCGGCGCCGACCAGGGCAGCGCACAGGATGGCCAGTTCACCGGTGCCCGGCACATGATGAATCTGCAAGTAGTTGGCGAAGATGGCGTTGCCGACCAGATAACTGATGAGGATGAACACCCCGGAGGCGATCATCACCGGCACGATGGCCAGTCCATCCAGGCCATCGGTCAGGTTGACCGCGTTGGATGCCCCCACCATGACCAGCATGGCGAACGGCATATAGAGAAAACCCATGTCAAGAAGTACATTCTTGAGAAATGGCATCGCCAGATGATTGTCGAGGTCAGGGTTGGTGGCGGCGCTGATCATCAGGGCGGCAATGGCGGCGATGGCGAATTGCACCACCAGTTTGACCTTGCCCGAGACACCTTTGGTATTGCGTTTGGTGACCTTCAGGAAGTCGTCGGCGAAGCCAAGTAGACCGTAGCCAAGGGTCACCACCAGCACTGCCCAGACGAACAGGTTGGTCAGGTCGGCCCATAGCAGGGTGGAGACGAGGGTCGCGAACAGGATCATCAGGCCGCCCATGGTGGGCGTGCCCTTCTTGGTCATCAGGTGGGTTTCCGGGCCGTCGGCGCGGATGGGCTGTCCCTCGCGCTGCTTGCGCTTCAGCCAGCGGATCAGGCGCGGTCCGACGATGAACGCGACGATAAGCGCCGTCACCACCGCTCCGCCGGCCCGAAAGGTCAGGTAGCGGAACAGATTGAGGAGGGCGACTTCGCCGGACAGTTGGGACAGAAGATAAAGCATGGTCGCTTAGGCTTTCCTAACTCGCGATCCTCGTTGCATCAGTGACCGTGTGACGTCGGTGATGATGTGACGTCAGTGATCGTCATCGGGTGAGGCGAGGGCAGTGAGAGCCTCCAGCACCACCTTCATGCGGCTGCCGAGCGACCCCTTGATCATCACCGTGTCGCCGGGGCGAACATCGGCGGCGACCAGCGGCGCCAGCGCTTCACTGTCCGCCGCGTGACACCCCCGCACGGCCGCCGGCAGCGCGTCGTGCAGGCGGGCCATGTGCGGACCGCAGGTGTGGACAACATCAATACCCACGGCCCCGGCGGCATCCGCGAGGCCGGTGTGCAGGGCATCCGCCTCCGCACCCAACTCGCGCATATCACCGAGCACCGCGACACGGCGTCCGCCCTGTCCCACCGTGGCCGTCCTGAGAACACCGAGAGCCGCCCGCACCGAAACAGGCGAGGCGTTGTAACTCTCATCGATGACCGTGAGAAGCCCTCCGCCACGGCTTTTCGGCAAAGAAATCGATTGACGCCGGCCCCGGCCTTTGGGCGGCTCCATCGCCTGGAGCGCCGCGCCCGCACGGCGTGCGTCTCCCCCGGAGGCTTCAATCGCGGCGAGCGCCGCCAGGCTGTTCAAGGCCCAATGACGGCCAGCGGCACCGACGGTCCACGTCAGCGACCCGGTGGAGGTTTCGGCGGTGGCGCCGGTGGTGCCGTCGCCGGTGGTGATGGAAGTCAGCCGTGCCGCCGCCTCGGGATGCTCCCCGAAGGAGACGACGCGCAGGCCACGGGCTTTGGCGGCGTTGGCCAGCAGGGCGAAATGCGGGTTGTCGCGGGGCAGCACGGCGGTGCCGCCCTCGACCACGCCCTCCAGGATTTCCGCCTTGGCGCGGGCGATGTCGGCGACGGAGGCGAAAAACTCCAGATGCACCGCCTCCACCGTGGTGATGATGGCGATATGCGGACGGGCGATGGCGGTCAGGTCGCGCAACTCGCCAGCGTGGTTCATGCCCATCTCCAGCACGCACCAGACGGTATCGCGCGGCGTGCGGGCGAGGCTGAGGGGCAGGCCCCAGTGGTTGTTGAAGCTGCCTTCGCTGGCGACCGTGGCCCCCAGGGCGCCGCAGGCCAGCCGCAGCATCTCCTTGGTGCCGGTCTTGCCGACGCTGCCGGTGACGGCGATGACGGTGCCGGCGAGGCGGTCGCGCGCCGCCGTGCCCAGCGCCCGCAATCCGGCCAGGGTGTCGTCGACCACCAGCAGGCGGGCGGTGTCGATACCCTCCGGCACGCGGTGGACCATGGCGGCGGCGGCGCCCTTGTCCAGCGCCTGGGCGACGAAGTCGTGGCCATCGAAGGCGGGCCCGGAAAGCGCGATGAACAGATCGCCGGCCGCAACCGTGCGGCTGTCGATGGAGACGCCGGCGCATGTCCAGTCGCCAACACTGCGCCCGCCGGTGGCGGCAGCGGCTTCGGCGGCGGTCCACAGGGGCATCGGGGCGGTCATGCGGCGCCTCCATCGGCCAGGGCGACGGCGGCCATGGCCTCGTCCACGTCGTCGAAGGGCAGCACCGTGGTGCCGACGGTCTGGCCGCGCTCGTGTCCCTTGCCGGCCACCAGCAGCACGTCGCCGGGACCGGTCAGGCGGGCGACGCCGTCGCGGATGGCGGCGCGGCGGTCACCGATCTCGATACCCCCGGCGCAACCGGCCATGACGGCGGCGCGGATGGCGGCGGGGTCCTCGGTGCGCGGGTTGTCGTCGGTGACGATGGCGACGTCGGCCAGCCGCGCCGTCACCTCGCCCATCACCGGCCGCTTGCCGCGGTCGCGGTCGCCACCAGCGCCGAAGACGCAGACCAGCTTGCCGCTGACGTGCGGCCGCAGGGCCTCCAGCACCGTTTCCAGGGCGTCGGGGGTGTGGGCGTAGTCGACATAGACGGCGGCGCCATTGGCCCGCGTCGCCGCCAGTTGCAGCCGGCCGGGCACGCCGGTCAGGCGCTCCAGCAGCGGTGCCGCGTGGGCGGCATCGGCGCCGCAGCCGATGACGAGGCCGAGGGCGCAAAGGGCGTTTTCCGCCTGGAAGGTGCCGGCCAGCGGCAGTTCGACGATCATCTCGCGGCCGTCGACCCGCAGCGTCAGGCGCTGGCCGTGGGCGGTGCGTTCGGTCGACAGGACGCGCAGCGTGTCGCCGTTGGCGCCGTAGGACAGCACCCGCAACCCGGCCTTCTCCGCCGTTGCCCGCAGGGTGGGGTATTCGGGGATGTCGGCGTTCAGCACGGCGGCGCCACCTTCGCCCACCGCCTCGCCGAACAGCCGTGCCTTGGCGGCCAGATAGGCATCCATGCTGCCGTGATAGTCGAGGTGGTCGCGGCTGAGGTTGGTGAAGCCGCCGGCCGCCAGGGCGACACCGGCCAGCCGGTGCTGATCGAGACCGTGGCTGGAGGCTTCCATGCACAAATGGGTGACGCCGCGGGCGGCGCACTCGGCCAGCAGGCAGGCCAGGTGCACCGGGTCGGGCGTGGTCAGCTTGCCGTCGATCACCCAGTCCGGCCCGATCACCCCGAGGGTGCCGAGGCTGGCCGACAGGTGCCCCAGATGCTGCCACAGCTGGCGGGCGAAGTTGGCGGTGGAGGTCTTGCCGTTGGTGCCGGTTACCGCCGCCACCACCTTTGGCTGGCGGCCGTAGAAGGCGCCGGCCATGCGGGCGAAGGCGCGGCGCGGATCGGCGGCGGTCATCAGCGCGACGGTGGCGGGC
>JAEWWF010000258.1 GCA_023396465.1 Pseudomonadota bacterium | reverse complement strand
CCGCCCTGCTTCAATGAGGCCCCGGCGTTTGGGCCGGGGAGGCCTCAAGACCGTCATGCAGACCGCCTGGACCATCGCCCGCGCTTCAATGAGGCCCCGGCGTTTGGGCCGGGGAGGCACTTCGCCTACAAGCTCAACGAGCTGGGCTATCCGGCGCTTCAATAAGGCCCCGGCGTTTGGGCCGGGGAGGCTCAACGTGCGCGAGGCGCCGGACCCGAGGCGCGAGGCTTCAATGAGGCCCCGGCGTTTGGGCCGGGGAGGCCTGGGATCGCGCCTGGGCGTCACCTTCCAGCAGGTCCAGCTTCAATGAGGCCCCGGCGTTTGGGCCGGGGAGGCCCGTCGAGCATCGGCAGGAGATCATCGCCATCCGTCGCTTCAATGAGGCCCCGGCGTTTGGGCCGGGGAGGCGGCGAGGTGTGGCGCGTCGAAGGCCGGTCTATCGAGCCCGCTTCAATGAGGCCCCGGCGTTTGGGCCGGGGAGGCACCGCGTTTCATCGGGACGGTATTTTTCGACGGGGCCGAGCTTCAATGAGGCCCCGGCGTTTGGGCCGGGGAGGCCCGCGGCGGGGCACGTCCCGGTGGGGCGGAAGCCCGGCGCTTCAATGAGGCCCCGGCGTTTGGGCCGGGGAGGCGGTTCGCCTCTCGTCCTACCGGGGATGGGATGTGCCCGGCTTCAATGAGGCCCCGGCGTTTGGGCCGGGGAGGCGTCGTCACCGGCACCCTCTGCCTCAGGACAGTTATCGTAGCTTCAATGAGGCCCCGGCGTTTGGGCCGGGGAGGCGATTTAGAAGCTGTATCTAGAATAGTGGAAGCTAGAGCAGCTTCAATGAGGCCCCGGCGTTTGGGCCGGGGAGGCGCCGCCATGACCACCACGACACCGCCCGGCCCTGGCCAGCTTCAATGAGGCCCCGGCGTTTGGGCCGGGGAGGCAACCTGGGGCGAAGATGCGCTGCCCTGGCGGACCTGTGCTTCAATGAGGCCCCGGCGTTTGGGCCGGGGAGGCTCTTCTGACGTGGCATTTACTCCCCTCCGTTACTTGGCTTCAATGAGGCCCCGGCGTTTGGGCCGGGGAGGCGGCGGTGCCGATCATCTGCCCGTCCGCCAGCTTGCCCACCAGGCTTCAATGAGGCCCCGGCGTTTGGGCCGGGGAGGCCCTACATCCCAGGGGTATGGTCAGAGGCTCCATACAAGCTTCAATGAGGCCCCGGCGTTTGGGCCGGGGAGGCAACCTGCGCCGGCCGCCCGTGTCGCTGAGATCGCGCGGGCTTCAATGAGGCCCCGGCGTTTGGGCCGGGGAGGCGCCCCGCTCTCTGGCGGGGCTGGTAAGCTGCAGCTTGTGCTTCAATGAGGCCCCGGCGTTTGGGCCGGGGAGGCCAGCGAACTGCTCCCACATCTCCCAAACACGAACCTGCTTCAATGAGGCCCCGGCGTTTGGGCCGGGGAGGCGACCAACTCCTGTTCGTCCCCGTGTCCTTCAGGCACCACGGCTTCAATGAGGCCCCGGCGTTTGGGCCGGGGAGGCGTCACGCAGCCAGTGATAGCCGGCCTGAAACCACGCGCTTCAATGAGGCCCCGGCGTTTGGGCCGGGGAGGCGCGAGGGCTGCGGCTCTGGCGGCGGCAGCCAGACCATGCTTCAATGAGGCCCCGGCGTTTGGGCCGGGGAGGCCATTGCCAAACTAGCAAACATCCCAGTCGAAGAGGCTGGCTTCAATGAGGCCCCGGCGTTTGGGCCGGGGAGGCTGGGCGTGGATGTGGATGACCTGTTGCCGGCCGTGGATGCTTCAATGAGGCCCCGGCGTTTGGGCCGGGGAGGCGAGCGCCTCGACCTCGGCATCGGCAGCCTGTCGGAGCAGGCTTCAATGAGGCCCCGGCGTTTGGGCCGGGGAGGCCGCTGCCGACATCGCGGGCGCCCGCGCCCGATTCGAGGCTTCAATGAGGCCCCGGCGTTTGGGCCGGGGAGGCAGCGCCGCGCGGGCCTCCGCCGCATCCCGCTCATCGCGGCTTCAATGAGGCCCCGGCGTTTGGGCCGGGGAGGCGGCCCCGGCTTTGGATTTCCCGCTCGACAACGATCCGCATGCTTCAATGAGGCCCCGGCGTTTGGGCCGGGGAGGCGGCTCGTGGGTTTTGGGCCATGTCTTCAATGCCATCGCCGTCACCGCGCGAGCGGGGTGCCGTCGTTGCGTTAACGCATCGAAAATTCACCCTGTCAGCAAGCCATGAATAGCTTGTCTTCATGGTCTTTACAATGTCTTAGAGCACCGCGAGCGGGTCCGGAGTCGTCAACGCCGGAGGGCCGGTCGCGCCAGGGCGGCGGAGCATGCCGTCCGGAAGGGCAGTCTACACGATGATCGGTTCGCGCGGTACCGGGTCGAAGCTGCGGCCGAGGCTCTCCACCCGCGGCTTCACCCGGTCCGCCGGGCCGAGATCGAGGATCAGGACGTGGTCGGCGTTGTGGTTGATGATCTCGTCGCAGGCGGCCTTCAACTCGGCCAGCCGCCGCCGGCTCAGGCGGCATTGGAAGACGGAGAACTGCAACCACGCGCCGTAGCCGTGCATCAGCTTGAACAGTCGGCGCCAGCGTTTGCGGTCGGAGATGTCGTAGCTCACCACGAACAGGTGTTCATCGTCGGCCATGGCGGCGGCTCCCCCCTTGTCCGGGTGTCAGCGCGGGATGATGTGCGGGTATTCGGCGATCTCGCCGGACAGGTGGCGGCCGAGCAGACGGGCCTGCACCTCCAGCAGACGGCGGTAGGAAAGGCGGTAGCCAAACACCGGGTGGGTGATCTCCTGCGACAGCCGGCGCTCGAAGGCGGCGATGACGGTCCGCCGGGCCTCCGGCTTCAGGGCCGCCGAGCCGCCGCCGGTGATGAAGTCGCGGGCCTTGATCTCGCCGGTGTTGATCAGTTGCAGCGCCACGCTGTCGGCGATCAGTGGCCGGAACGGCTCCATCATGTCCAGCGCCAGGGCCGGGCGGCCGTAGCGCGGTTGATGGTAGAAGCCCCGGAAGGGATCGAACCCGACCGCCGACAGGCGGATGGTCCACGCCCGCGCCAGCATGGAATAGAGGAACGACAGCAGCGCGTTGACCGGATCGGCCGGTGGTCGGCGACTGCGGCGGGCGGGGTCGAAGGCGGGGGCCGGTCCCTCCGGCGGCCGCAGCAACGCGCCCCAACAGCCGAAGGCGCGTGCCGCCGCCGCCCCTTCGATGCCGAGCAGGGTTTCCAGCGACGGCGCCGCCAGCGCCGCCTTGCGGTCGCGGCTCAACTTGTCGAGCACCTCGGTCGGCGCGCTGCCGTCGGCGCCACGGGCGTTGCGACGGAGGAGCGTGCGGGCGTTGGCGATCTTGGCGTCCACCAGTCCACGGGCGAAGCGCAGACAGAACGCGGGGTCGAAGCTGGCGCGGTATTGATGGGTGCGCAGCTCCACGTTCTTGTGGCCGCTGGCGACGCTGTGGCCGAGAAACCAGCCGCCGTAGCTGTGCCAACTGACCGGAATTTCCCGCCGCAGCAGTTCGTGCAGGGCCGGGGTGGTGAGCGATACGTTGCCCATCAGCACCACCTCCGACACATCCACCAGCCGCGCCTCGGTGCGGCTTTCGGCGCCGGTGTCATCGTCGCGCAGGGTGATGACCAGGGTGTGGTCCGACTTGCCGACCCGCGCCCCGTTGGCCTGCACCACCAGCGGCAGGGCCTCGTCGCGGCCGGCCGCCAGCGGGCGGGGCTCCGACAGGCGGCCGCGCAGCCATCCCACCTCGTCGGGCAGGCAGATGGCGTTGAGGGAGCAGCGGACGCACTTGGGGCTGTCGGACAGTGGCGGCGGAATGTGGCCGCTGGCCGCCATCAGCCGCAGGCCACCAACGGCGGCGCGGGCCTCGGCCTCCAGGTCGGCGTCGAGCGGCACCCGGACCCGTTCGCGGCTGGCGGC
This sequence comes from Pseudomonadota bacterium, assembly GCA_023396465.1. Taxonomy (GTDB): domain Bacteria; phylum Pseudomonadota; class Alphaproteobacteria; order Rhodospirillales; family Rhodospirillaceae; genus Caenispirillum. Next base: position 872 of record JAEWWF010000258.1, on the reverse strand, counting down.
GAAATAGAGGATGCCGTCGTCGCACCGAAACCCGGCCTCGCGCAGCAGCAGGCATTGCAATGCCACCTGCACCCGTTCCGGCGCGTGGGCGCGCTTGTCCACATGCGGCCGCTTGCCGCGCTTGTAGTCGACCGGGGAGACGTGGGCGCCGTCGCCTTCCACCAGATCGAGCTTGGCGGTGATGCCGAGCGCCTCCGACGACAGCCAGACGGAGCGGGCATGGATGCGCTCGGCCGGGTCGTCGTCGGCCGGCGGCTCGGGCGTCGGGTCGGATTTACCGTCGGTGCGGCGGTGGACGCCGCGACCCTCCACGGTGTCGGCGCTGTCGGCCCATTCCCCTTGCACCCATTCCAGATAGGCGAGGCGGGGGCAGTAGACGAATTCATTGACCATCCGCACCGGCAGCGGCGGCACGTCCTCGGTCCCGCCGCCGGGGAAGGCGAGGGGGAGTTCCGGCTGATAGGGCTGAGACGGCTCCGGGTCCATGGCACGCTCTCCCCTCGGGTCGGCGGATCAGGGCGGGGGCCTCAGAAGGTCTCCGCCCGCGTGAAATTGAGAAACTTTCCCACCTGGATGCGGCGGCAACGGCGGATTTCGACGATGCCCAGAGACTGCATCACGTCCTTGCCCGGGGGATCGGCGGCGAGCGCCGGATGGCCGAGCAGGGCTTGGAGGGACGCCAGCGACGTCGGGCGGCGCCAGATCGGCCAGGTGACGAAACGGCCGGCGGTGCCGGGGGCCATCTCGGTGGCGATATTGAGGAACTGGAGGCGTCCGCGTCGCAAGGTGGCCGCCCCCGGCAGGGCGGCGAGGCCGACGGCGGCGAGGCGGTTGGCGCCGTGCTCGGTCAGGCCGGGGTCGGAGGATGGATC
>JAEWWF010000228.1 GCA_023396465.1 Pseudomonadota bacterium | reverse complement strand
GGCCTGGAGCCGGCCGACGCGGTCGAGCCGGCGCTGGTCGAGCAGGATTTCGGCCGCTGGCAGGGGCGCTGCTGGAACGATCTGCCGACCGCCGACACCGACCCGTTCTGGCAGGCCCCGGCCACCGCCCGCCCGCCGGGTGGCGAGAGCTTCGCCGATGTGGTGGCGCGGTTGCGGCCGGCGGTGGCGGCGCTGGCCGAGCGTCATGCCGACCGCGACATCATCGTCGTCCCCCACGCCGGCACCATCCGCGCCGCCCTGGTGCTGGCCCTGGGGCTGGAGGCACAGCCGGCGGCCGGGCTATGCTTCGCGGTCGAGCCGCTGTCGCTCACCCGCATCGACGTCATGCCCGGCGGCGCCGCCGTCCGCAGTGTCAACTGGAGGCCGCTTCCCTGATGCCGCTGCCCCTTGTCGTGCCGCCCGCCCCCGCCGACTTCTCGCCGCTGCCGCCGCTGACCGTGGTGGTGGGCGGCGCCCGGTCCGGCAAGAGCCGGCTGGCGGAAGCCATGGTGCGGGCCTCCGGCGCCTGCCGCGCCACCTACATCGCCACCGCCCAGGCGTGGGACGACGAGATGGCGGCCCGTATCGCCGTCCACCGCGAACGCCGCGACGGCTTCTGGCGCACGGTGGAGGAACCCTTGCACCTCTCCCAAGTGCTACCGCAGGTGCAACCCGGCGAGCCGGTGCTGGTGGACTGCCTGACCCTGTGGCTCACCAACCAGATGCTGGCGGAGCCGCCGCGCGACCCCGACTTCGCCATCACCGATCTGGTGCGGCTGCTGGCGGTGGTGCCGGCGCCGGTGGTGCTGGTCAGCAACGAGGTCGGGCTCGGCATCGTCCCCGACACTCCGCTCGGCCGCAGTTTTCGCGATCATGCCGGACGGCTGAATCAGAAGGTGAGCGAGGCGGCGGACCGGGTTATCTTCGTCGCCGCCGGATACCCTGTCATACTGAAAAATATCCAACGGTAAGGAACTCCCTCCCCCCATGAGTGCCGTCCGCAAGATCCCCGCCACCGTCGTCACCGGCTTCCTAGGCGCCGGCAAGACCACCCTGATCCGCCACCTGCTGGACCAGGCCAACGGCCGCCGCATCGCCCTCGTCATCAACGAGTTCGGCGACCTCGGCATGGACCGCGAGATCCTGCTCGGCTGCGGCGTGCAGGGCTGCGACGACGACACCAGCATCGTCGAACTGGCCAACGGCTGCATCTGCTGCACGGTCGCCGACGAGTTCCTGCCGACCATGGAAAAGCTGGTGCTGGGCGCCAATCCGCCCGATGCCATCGTCATCGAAACCTCCGGCCTCGCCCTGCCGAAGCCGCTGGTGAAGGCGTTCCAGTGGCCGGAGATCCGCTCCCGCGTCACCGTCGACGGGGTGGTGACGGTGGTCGATGCCCATGCCGTCGCCGCCGGCCGCTTCGCCGACGACCCCGACGCCGTGCAGGCCCAGCGCGAGGCCGATGCGGCGCTCGACCACGACAACCCGCTGGAAGAGGTGTTCGAGGACCAGCTGGCCTGCGCCGACATGGTCATCCTCAACAAGGCAGACCTGATGGACGAAGCCGGCATGGACGTGCTGGAACAGTCCCTGCGCGCCCGCCTGCGCCCCGGCGTGAAGCTAGTGCCGGCCGCCTTCGGCAAGGTCGAGCCGGCGGTGTTGCTCGGCCTTGATGCCGCCGCCGAGGACGATCTCGACGTGCGCCCGAGCCACCACGACGGCGACGACGATCACGACCACGACGATTTCGACACCCTGGTGGTGGAGTTCGGCCCGGTCGATGACCTGGATGCCTTCGAGGCCCGCCTGCACGCCGCCATCGCCGGCCACGACATCCTGCGCGTCAAGGGCTTCCTCGACGTGCCCGGCAAGGCGGCACGGCATCTGGTGCAGGCCGTCGGGCCGCGCATCGACCGCTGGTACGACCGCCCCTGGACCGACGCCGACAACCGCCGCAGCCATCTGGTGGTGATCGGCCTGCACGGCCTCGACAAGGCCGCCGTGGCCGAGGCGATCCGCAGCGGGCTCGACGTGCCGGCCGCCTGATGCACCTGCTTGCCGCCACGCCGGGAGGCATCGACGACGGATCGGAGGCCGTCGACCTCGGCCAGACGCCCGCCGACATCGTGGTGCTGTCCGCCGCCGACAGCGAACTCGCCTGCCTGAGCGCCGCCCGCAAGGCGCTGGGGCAGGCGGTGCCGTCCCTGCGGCTGGCGAGCCTGCTGCACCTCGGCCACAACATGAGCGTCGATCTCTACGTCGACGGCGTCATCGGCGGCGCCCGGCTGGTGGTGGTGCGGCTGCTGGGCGGGCGCGGCTACTGGCCCTATGGCGTCGACGAGGTGGCGAAGGCGTGCCGCCGCAAGGGCATCCTGCTCGTGCTGCTGCCGGGCGACGACAAGCCCGACGCCGAGCTGCGCGACCTCTCCACCGTGCCGGCGGAAGCCTATGACCGCCTGTGGGGCTACCTGATCCACGGCGGCACGGCCAATGCCGAACACTTCCTGCGCTACGCCGCCGCCCTGCTCGGGCATGACCGGGAGTGGCTGGAGCCGGCACCGCTGCCGCCCGCCGGCGTTCTCATGCGCGACGCATGGATGGAGGGGGCGCCGGTGGCGGCGGTGGTGTTCTACCGCGCGCTGGTGCAGGCGGCCAATACGGGCGTGGTGGAGGCGCTGTGCGCGGCGCTGCGGGCGGAGGGCGTCAACCCGCTGCCGCTGTTCGTCACCAGCCTGAAGGACCCGCTGGCCGCCGGGGTGGTGGAGAGCGTGCTGGGCGCGCACGCCCCCGACGTCATCCTCAACGCCACCGGTTTCGCCGTCGCCGCCCCCGGCAAGGCCATGGACACCCCCTTCGCCGCCGCCGACTGCCCGGTGCTGCAGGTGGTGTTCTCGGGCGGTGCCGAGGCCGGGTGGCGCGAGGGCACGCGCGGCCTGTCGGCCCGCGACATCGCCATGAACGTCGCCCTGCCGGAAGTCGACGGCCGGGTGCTCGCCCGCGCCGTCAGCTTCAAGGGCCGCGCCCGCCGCGACGAGGCGACGCAGTGCGACATCGTCGCCTACGAACCGGTGACCGACCGCGTCGCCTTCGTCGCCGCCCTGGCCGCCCGCTGGGCCCGTCTGCGCCGCACGCCGGCGGCGGCGCGCAAAGTGGCGCTGGTGCTCGCCAACTACCCCAACCGCGACGGCCGCCTCGGCAACGGCGTCGGGCTCGACACGCCGGCCGGCACCGTGGAGGTGCTGAAGGCCCTGCACGGCGCGGGCTACGGCGTCTCCGCCATTCCCCCCGACGGCGACGCCCTGGTCCGGGCCCTGCTGGACGGCCAGACCAACGACCTCACCGCCCGCGCCGCGCGTACCGTCCGCGCCGTGCTGCCGCTGGCCAACTACGACGCTGCCTTCGCCCGTCTGCCCGCCGCGGTGCGCCGACAGGTGGCGGACCGCTGGGGCGCCCCCGCCGACGATCCGCACTTCCGCGCCGACCTCGACGGCTTCGCCCTGTCGGTTCTGCCATTGGGTCACGTCATCGTCGGCATCCAGCCGGCGCGCGGCTACAACATCGACCCGGTGCAGAGCTACCACGACCCGGCGCTGGTGCCGCCGCATGGCTACCTCGCCTTCTACATCTGGCTGCGCGAGACATGCGGCGTGCATG
>JAEWWF010000219.1 GCA_023396465.1 Pseudomonadota bacterium | reverse complement strand
TTTGCCCCCCTCTCCTCCCCCTCTCCCGTGTTCAACAACAAGAACGCGACTGCCACAGTCGCAGGCGGATGAGGAAACGGACAAGGAGGAAAGCATCGCATGCCAAAGCCAAAGACCGCGCAAACCACGACGCCTTTGTTCGACACCAGTGGAATTGGCGCCGCTCTGGTGGTCGATGCCGCCATCGCCTCGGAAGTCTCCTATGGCCGCAATGATATTGATTGGAACGCCCTGGAGGCCGATGGCTGGACCAACATCACCGCCCAGTTGAGCGTCGCCAAGGGCGCGGTGGTAGACGGCTATTTCGTCAACCGCAATGCCGCTGGCATCGTGCTGGAGAAGGACGGCGTGCTGTTCGTCGCTTTTCGCGGCACCGACGTCGACAACCCGCTGCCGGACATGCTCAGCTACTGGCGGCTGGACGGCGGCGTCATGACCTCCCGCTACTACGCCGACGTGGGCGCCATGATGGACGCCGCCATGGCCTACGCCGCCGCCTCGGACGAGGTGACGCAGGTGGTCGCCACCGGCCACAGCCTGGGCGGATCGGCGGTGGATGCGGCGCTGCGGGCCTATGGCGCCGATGCCTACCCGGAACTGCGCGGCATCACCTTCAATTCACCCACCTCCGGCCTGCTGGACGACGAGCGCGAGTTGAACGTCGGCTATGCCAATGACCTGATTTACGAGATCGTCGGCAACACCCGCGCGCCCAACGCCTTGCACAACCTCTACTACGCCATCCAGCCGGGCGAGCCGATGCCCGATCCCGGCACCGAAACCGACTACATCGCCCTGCTGTCGAAAGTGATGCAGGCCTGGACCTCACCGGCCCACGATATCGCCCGCTTCCCGGATGCCCTCCAGGCGCTGGTCGACTCGGCGGTCTATGACATGGTGGGGCGGTCCGACGTGGTGGTGCTGGACGGCTCCAGACATGCGGTGTCGCTGGACGCCATGGCAAAGCTGTCGCCGAGCTTCGACCGCGCCATGGCCGCCAGTTCCACCGTCGGCCTCATTGGCCAGGATGGCGCCGACCTCCTTGGCGGCTCGCGCTACAGCGACGCCATCGACGGCGGCGCCGGCAACGACATCATCGTCGGCCTGGGCGGCAACGACACCCTGTGGGGCGGGGGCGGCGACGACACCTTCATTTTCGGCAAGGGCTTCGGCCGCGACATCATCAAGGACTACGGTCCCGGCGACGTGCTGTCGTTCCAGACCGGGCCAGCTGGCGGCGACCACCTGCCCGATCTGGCGGCAGTGAGGGTCTGGGTGGACAGCAACCCGCAGGTGCGCGCCAGTTTCAAGGACGGCGACCTGATCCTCTCCGTCGGCCGCGACAGCGTGACGCTGAAAGGGGTCGGCGGCTGGGATGCCTTCACCATGGTGTAGGACACGGCGGCCGTCCGTGCCGTGCGGAAGGGGCGGCCCGGTGAGCCGCCCCTTTTTGCTGAAGCAACCGGAGAGAGCGGCGGAAGGCTCACACCATCGCCTTGCGTTCCTTCCGCCCCCGCCGGGCGGCCGCCAGCCCCAGCACTCCGGCGCCGAGCAGCGATAGCGTCATGGGCTCCGGGATGGGGTCCGGCTCGCCGATCACCACCCCGCCGACAGTGATGCCGTCGAAGGCAAGACCCGACTGATAGGCACTGTCGCTCCAGTTGACGACACCGAACTCCAGGTAGTAGGTGCCCCCCGCCAGGATCGAATAGATCGACTGCACCCAGCCGGTATAGCCGCATCCGGTGTTGTAGCAGGTGCCCGAGGACTCACCCAGCGGCGACCAATCCGGGCCGCCGGGCACGATGGTGACCGTCTCTGGGTCGATGGTCGCCTCGATGGCCGGCATGCCGAATCCGGGAACGGTACTGCCACCCGGCGTGGTGCGGGCCGTGAACAGCAGTGACACCGGCGCCAGGGCCGAGTTCAGCAATCGCGCCCAGGCATAATCGGCATAACCGGCGCCGTCGGAGGTGATGTAGTTGAACGAGAACACCAGTTCATCCCCCGCCTCGGCGGTGAAGGCCACGGTGCGCAGGACCGAACCGCTGCGCTCCGCCCCCAGGCCGAGGCCGACGTCGCTCTGACCTTCGTCACTGGAAACCCAACCGTAGTTGGTGGCTCCCGACGGCGGCGCCGACACCACGCCATCGGCGGGAGAGGCACCACAAGTTCCGATGCAGGACCAGCTGGAGGGAATGCCGCTATCAAACACGCCTGCCATCGCCTCCCCGGCGGACACAGCCATGGCACCGAGGGAGAGGCAGACTGCGGCCGCGCCAAGGGCCGTCCGGTGAAACCCAGTCATCGTGAAAGTCCTTTCGCTCGTTCGAGCACCCATTGCAGACACTTCCACCGCGTGAGCAAACGATGGGCCATGCTCTACAAGTCTATGAACTTTCAGGAATTTCCAACCTCATGCCGACGTCGCCCTGGGATCGGGTGTAAGCATTGGCGACGGCTTCGCCCTACCGCACCCCACCCACCCCCGGCAGACGCAGATCGAGCGGCCGGAAGTCCACGCCCGCCGACAGGCCGAACACCGTTACCTCCACCCCTTCTTCCGGGGCCACCAACAGCCCGGCCCAGCCACCAAGGTTGACCATGACGCCGCCACCACTGGGGGCACGGGCGACGGGCGCGGTCCACGGCAGCCAGTTCTTGCCGACGGCGTTGGCGGGCAGGTCAAGGCCAAGCTCGGGCACCGCCCGCCCGACATGGGCGACAAAGGTGTTGCTGTTGGGGCCGGGGAAGATGGCGTAGCGGCCGTCATAGGGGTAGTCGGCCACCGCCGCCTCGATGCGGTCAATGAGCGCCTCGACCTCAGGCCCGCCGCGCAGGTCGACCAACAGCCGAGGACGGGAGCCGAACCATTCGGCATCGGGCGCCATGCGGTCGTTCACCACGCGACCACCGCCCCCGCCGAGAACCTCCCACCGCTGCCAGCGGTCGGCATCGGCCCGCTTGACGGCGATCCACGGGTGCACCCCGACGATGCCACGCCAGCCGAAGGCCGGGGCGATGTAAACCTGAACCACCGCCCGGCGCTCCATCGCCGGATCGGGGGCTTGGCCGGTGGGGTCGCGGGTGGCGGCGTGCCAGGGCACATCGGGCACGCCGCGATGAAGGGCGCTCACCCCGATGGGCAGCAGCATCAGCACCAGCAGCACCATCAGGGTGCGCACCGTCCTCCACGCCAGCCTGAGCACCTGCCATCGCCTCCCTGCCGCCTGCCGCATCCGCTGCCCCCAAGGTGGGGAACGAATGCGGCGGCGGGAAGGCAGGGCACAGGTGGCGCTCAGTGCAGGCGCAATTCGGCGGTGGCAAGGCGCATCTCTGCCGGCGATACCAGCCCACGGCTCGCCACCTGAACCGAATGCAGGCGGCCGTCCAAGTTCTTCTGCCAGAACTCCAGGAAACGACGCAGTTCCGGATAGCCGGGGGCGAGGTCCAACTCCTGCCAGATGTACTCCTGCAACAGCGCGGGATGATCCGGCAGGTGGTAGGTGATGCGGGCCGTGGTCAGGCGATATCCGGTCAACTGTTTGGCGAAGTCGGTCATGGCGGTGTCTCCGTCAGTCGCGATTCCCTGGTGGACTTTTCTTCATTCCGCTCAATGCCATGATGCCTGGACAAGCCACCCACGATCAAGGCATTTCTGTTTCATATCAAGGCATTAGCAGCGCGCCATCAGGAGTGCTGCCAAAAATCCGCCTTCCCCCTCTTGACGGTTTTTCCGCTTTGACTAGATGTGTTCCCGCTCGCCGCCACAGCGGGAGCGTACTCAACCGTTAGCAGTCATTTGCTTGACCAAGGAATGACGGAGGCAACAGCCATGACTTTCCGGCCGCTCCATGACCGGGTTCTCGTTCGTCGCATCGAAGCCGACGAAAAGACCAAGGGTGGAATCATCATCCCCGACACCGCCAAGGAAAAGCCGCAGCAGGGCGAAGTGGTCGCTGCCGGCCCCGGCGCTCGGGCCGAGGATGGCAGCCTGCAACCGCTCGACGTCAAGGTCGGCGACCGCGTGCTGTTCGGCAAGTGGTCGGGCACCGAGGTGAAGATCGACGGCGAGGATCTCCTGATCATGAAGGAGAGCGACATCCTCGGCGTCATCGACGGCGGCGCCGCGACCGCCAAGGCCGCCTGACGCGCCCCTCCCCCGACCCACATTCATGGAATGATTTTCGGAGCATAGACCTATGGCCGCTAAGGAAGTGAAGTTTTCGGCCGATGCCCGCGCGCGGCTGCTGCGCGGCGTGGACATCCTGGCCGACGCGGTGAAGGTGACCCTCGGCCCCAAGGGCCGCAACGTGGTCCTCGACAAGTCCTTCGGCGCCCCGCGGGTGACCAAGGACGGCGTCTCGGTCGCCAAGGAAATCGAACTGAAGGACAAGTTCGAGAACATGGGCGCCCAGATGCTGAAGGAAGTGGCGTCCAAGACCGCCGATCTGGCGGGTGACGGCACCACCACCGCCACCGTTCTGGCCCAGGCCATCGTGCGCGAGGGCGCCAAGTCCGTCGCCGCCGGCATGAACCCCATGGACCTGAAGCGCGGCATCGACATGGCCGTCGCCGCCGTCGTCGCCGACGTCAAGGCGCGGTCGAAGAAGGTCTCCACCAACGCCGAGATCGCCCAGGTCGGCACCATTTCCGCCAACGGCGAGCGCGAGATCGGCGAGATCATCGCCAAGGCGATGGAAAAGGTCGGCAACGAAGGCGTCATCACCGTCGAGGAGGCCAAGGGCCTGGAGACCGAGCTGGATGTCGTCGAAGGCATGCAGTTCGATCGCGGCTACCTGTCGCCCTACTTCGTCACCAATGCCGAGAAGATGGTGGCGGAGCTGGAAAACCCCTACATCCTCATTCACGAGAAGAAGCTGTCCAGCCTCCAGCCGCTGCTGCCGGTGCTGGAAGCCGTGGTGCAGTCCGGCCGTCCGCTGCTGATCATCGCCGAGGACGTGGAGGGCGAAAGCCTCGCCACCCTGGTGGTCAACCGCCTGCGCGGCGGCCTCAAGGTCGCGGCCGTCAAGGCGCCGGGCTTCGGCGACCGCCGCAAGGCCATGCTCCAGGACATCGCCACCCTGACCGGCGGCCAGGTGGTGAGCGAGGAACTGGGCATCAAGCTTGAGAGCGTGACGCTCGCCATGCTCGGCACCGCCAAGACGGTGACCATCACCAAGGACGACACCACCATCGTCGATGGCGCTGGCGCCAAGGACGACATCCAGGCCCGCGTGGCCCAGATCAAGGCGCAGATCGAGGAAACCACCTCCGACTACGACCGCGAGAAGCTCCAGGAGCGTCTGGCGAAGCTGGCCGGCGGCGTGGCCGTCATCAAGGTCGGCGGCGCCACCGAGGTGGAGGTGAAGGAGAAGAAGGACCGCGTCGACGACGCCCTGCACGCCACCCGCGCGGCGGTCGAGGAAGGCATCGTGGCCGGTGGCGGCGTTGCCCTGCTCTACGCCACCAAGGCGTTGGAGGGACTAACCCCGGCCAACGACGACCAGAAGGTCGGCATCGAGATCGTCCGCCGCGCCCTTCAGGCGCCGGTGCGGCAGATTGCCGTCAACGCCGGCCACGACGGCGCCGTGGTCGCCGGCAAGCTGCTGGAATCCAGCGATGCCAATTGGGGCTTCGACGCCCAGACCGGCACCTACACCGACATGGTGAAGGCCGGCATCATCGACCCGACCAAGGTGGTCCGCACGGCGCTTCAGGACGCCGCCTCGGTGGCCGGGCTGATGATCACCACCGAAGCCATGGTGGCCGAGAAGCCGGAACCCAAGTCCGCCGCCCCCGCCATGCCCGGCGGCGGCATGGGTGACATGGACTTCTGATCCCGGCGCGGGCGGATCGCCCGCCCGCTCCACCGCCGGTCAGGCAACATCGGGGCCGCTCCACCAGGGGCGGTCCCTTTCGCATCGCCAGTCGGGCGCCGGGGTCAAAGCAAAGGGCCCGACGCTGCCGCCGGGCCCCTGCCCTCTCACCCAACGCGAAGGGATCAGCCGCGCTTCTTGCCGAGGCCGATGCCTTCCAGCGCTTCCTCGATCTCCGGCAGGATATCGGGATCGTCGATGGTCGGCGGCACCTTCACATCCTGGTTGTCGGCCATCTTCTGCATGGTGCCGCGCAGGATCTTGCCGGAGCGGGTCTTCGGCAGACGCTTGACCACGATGGCCTGCTTGAAGGCCGCCACCGGGCCGATCTCGTCGCGCACCAGCTTGACCAGTTCCTTGACGATGTCGGCATCGTCGCGATCGACGCCGGCCTTCAGGCAGACGAAGCCGAGCGGCGTCTGGCCCTTGAGGTCGTCGGCGACGCCGATGACGGCGCATTCCGCCACATCGGGGTGCTTGGCGAGCACTTCTTCCATGGCGCCGGTGGACAGCCGGTGACCGGCGACGTTGATGACGTCGTCGGTGCGGGTCATGACGTAGACATAGCCGTCATCGTCGACGAAGCCGGCATCGCCGGTCTTGTAGTAGCCGGGGTATTCCGACAGGTAGGCGTCGCGATACCGCTGCTCGGCGTTCCACAGGGTCGGCAGGGTGCCCGGAGGCAGCGGCAGCTTGCACACCAGCGAACCGATCTGGGTCGGCGCCACCGGCTGATGATCCTCCCCCAGAACCTGGACGTCCCAGCCCGGCATCGCCTTGGTCGGCGAACCGTGCTTGACCGGGAACAGCTCCAACCCCTTGGGGTTGCCGCAAATGGCCCAGCCGGTTTCGGTCTGCCACCAGTGGTCGATCACCGGCACGTTCAGCATCTGCTCGGCCCACTTCAGCGTCTCCGGGTCGGAACGCTCGCCGGCCAGATAGAGGGCGGTCAGGCTCTTGGTCGAGTACTTCTTCAGGAACTCGCCCTCGGGGTCCTCGCGGCGGATGGCGCGGAACGCCGTCGGGGCCGTGAACAGCACCTTGACGTTGTGCTCCTCGATCACCCGCCAGAAGGTGCCAGCATCGGGCGTGCCGACCGGCTTGCCCTCGAACACCACGGTGGTGCAGCCGTGCAGCAGCGGCCCATAGACGATGTAGGAGTGGCCGACCACCCACCCCACGTCGGAAGCCGCCCAGTACACGTCGCCGGGCTGCACGTCATAGAGCGCGCCCATGGTGTACTTCAGCGCCACCGCATGGCCGCCGTTGTCGCGCACCACGCCCTTGGGCTGACCGGTGGTGCCGGAGGTGTAAAGGATGTAAAGCGGATCGGTCGCCGCCACCGGCACGCAAGGGTGCGGCGTGGCCTTGTCCATCAGGTCGGCCCAGTCATGGTCGCGGCCCGGCTGCAACTCGGCGCGGCACTGCTCACGCTGGAAGATGACGACGCTGTCGGGCTTGTGCTCGGCCTGGCGGATGGCTTCGTCCACCATCGGCTTGTAAGCGACGGTGCGGTTGGGCTCCAGGCCGCAGGAGGCGGCGATGATCGCCTTCGGCTTGGCATCGTTGATGCGGGTCGCCAGTTCGTGCGCCGCGAAGCCGCCGAACACCACCGAATGCACCGCCCCTAGGCGGGCGCAGGCCAGCATGGCGACGACGCTTTCCGGGATCATCGGCATGTAGAGGATGACGCGGTCACCCTTGCTGACGCCTTGCGCGGCCAGCGCGCCGGCGAAGCGCGACACCAGATCCTGCAACTGACCATAGGAAATGGTGCGCTTGGCGCCAGTGATCGGGCTGTCATAAATGACCGCCGCCTGTTCGCCGCGACCATCTTCGACATGCCGGTCCACCGCGTTGTAGCAGGTGTTCAGCTCGCCGCCGGAAAACCAGCGGTAGAGCGGCGCGTTGCTGTAGTCGAGCACCATGTCGGCCGGCTTGGACCAGCTGATCTGCTTGGCGGCTTCCCCCCAGAACCCTTCCGGGTCTTTCAGCGACCGCTCATGGGCGGCTTGATACGGACTGGTCATGACCTGACTTCGTTCCTTTTTTGTGACCTCTGCCTTTCCGGCCGGCGCCGGGACACCGGCCCATCGGAAGCCCCTCCGATGTGTGCGGGCAGTTTGCATCAATCGTTGCGCAAAGGAAAGGGCGCTTATGCATAAACGTTCGTGCCGATGGGCTGATTGATCAAGAAAATGTCGCTTGGTCCGACAATCGGAGCACAGTGTCGCCGCCGCCGGAAACCGAAAAGGCCTCGCCGCCGCTGCGGTCGAGGCCTTCGTCGAGTCATCCGCCATTGCCACGCGATATCGGGCTTTTGCGGCGGTCTTGCGCCCTGGGCGCTCAGATTACGGGGCGTTCTGGCCGTCCCGTTGGAACATCAGACCTATGCTGTCGTCATCAGGAAGGTGGTGTTTCCCTCGCGATCCGGTCCCGTCGGCCTTAGTGGCGCGACATACGGGCCAGTTCGTCCTTAATCTTGAGCTTCTGCCTCTTGATGATGGCCACCATGGCGGTATCGGGGTTCGGCCGACGAACCTCCTCCTGCAGCTGGGTCTCCAGCGTCGCATGCTTGGAATTCAGAGCGTCGAACCGAGCGTCATAGCCCATGGCAAACCTCCGTATTACCGATATGGTACGCCTACGATGCTACGCCATTCCGGGACCAGATTCCAGGCAATCTGTTAAAGTGTTGTGACCGTATGACTTTCCGATTATTACCCACACCCGCCACTCGGACACAGCTTCATGAACACGATGACACGCCCCCGTATAATAGTCGGAATAACCGGCGCCTCCGGCATCATCTTCGGCGTGCGGGCGCTGGAGATCCTGCGCGAGATGGACGTGGAAAGCCATCTGGTCATGTCCGAGGCGGCGGAGGTGACGCTCGCCCATGAATGCGACATGAAGGTGGCCGCCGTCCGGGCGCTGGCAGATGTTTACCATCGCCACGGCGATCTGGCGGCGGCGCCGTCGTCGGGATCGTTCCGCACCCTCGGGATGCTGGTGGCGCCGTGTTCGGTGCGGACCCTGTCCGAGATCGCCGCCGGCACCGCCTCGAACTTGCTGACGCGGGCGGCCGACGTCACCCTGAAGGAGCGCCGCCGGCTGGTGCTGATGGTGCGGGAAACGCCGTTGCACCTCGGCCACATCCGGTCCATGGCGGCGGTCACCGAGATGGGGGCCGTCGTGGCGCCGCCGGTGCCGGCGTTTTATTCGCGGCCGCAGACGCTGGACGACATCGTCAACCACGCCGTCGGCCGGGCGCTGGACCTGTTCGGCCTGGACGCCGGCGTGGTCCGCCGCTGGGGCGGGGGCTGAGCGAGCGGCCGGAGCCGCCCGCCCCGGCCGCCCTTGACGTGCGGTCAGATGCTCTCGCCGCCGCAGCAGTCGCGGGGGCTTTCCAGGTCTTCGCCGAACTCGCCGCAGTAGATGCCGAGGCCGCGGGCGGTGTGGACCAGCGCCCCGTTGGGGTCGAGGGCGCGCGGCCCGATGGTCACGTTGTCGAGCGACACGTCGATGACGCTGCGATCACGCCACGCCACCATACGGCCGAACTTGCGCTGCGCCACCAAGTCCACCGCGTGGACGCCAAAGGCAGACGCCAGCAGGCGGTCATGCATGGACGGGGTGCCGCCGCGCTGGACATGACCGAGGATGGTGACACGGGTTTCGGCGCCGGTCAGATCGGCGATCTGCTGGGTCAGGTAGTGCCCGATGCCGCCGTAGCGCTGCTGGCCGCCGGTGTAGGAGACGGTCGGCACGTCGCCTTCCGCCGTCTTGCAGCCCTCCGCCACCACCACCAGGGCGTGGCTGCGGCCCTCGCCGTGCAGCACTTCCTTGATTTTGTCCGCCACCCCTTCCAGGGTATAGGGCACTTCCGGGATCAGGATGACGTCGGCGCCACCGGCAATGCCGGCGTTGAGGGCGATGTGGCCGGCATCGCGGCCCATCACTTCCAGGATCATCACCCGGTGGTGACTGGCCGCCGTCGGCTGAAGACGGTCCAGGGCCTCCGTCACCACGTTGGCGGCGGTGGAGAAGCCGACCGAGGTGTCGGTACAATGGACGTCGTTGTCGATGGTCTTCGGCACGCCGACCATGCCGATGTTGCCGGCGGCGCACAGCTTCGAGACGATGCGCATGCTGCCGTCACCGCCGATGACCACCAGGGCATCCAGGCCCAGCAGCTTCACCCCTTCGACGAAATCGCCGGAGCGGTCGCGGCGGGTGCCGTCGGGCATGGGAAAGTTGAAGGGGTCGCCCTTGTTGGTCGTCCCCAGCATGGTGCCGCCTTCCCGCAGGTGATTGCCGTTGAAGAAGTGCATGTCCAACGTGCGGTACTGTAGCGGCCGGTTCATCAGCCCCATGGTGCCGTCGACGATGCCGAACACTTCCCACCCATAGGTGCGGATCGCACGGAAGGCAACGGCGCGGATCACCGCGTTCAGGCCGGCGCAATCACCGCCGCTGGTCAGCACGCCGATGCGTTTGATGGGCTTCGTCATATCAGTACTGTCTCCCACGAGGACCGCGATACTGCATACCTTTTTAGACCTGCATCTGGTAGTGTCAAAGGCGTTAAATCTTTTCAGGCCAGAGCATTATGATCGATGACGACACCGAGCGCCTGCGCCTCCGCCTGACGGAGCTGCGACAGGAACACCGGGACCTGGATGACGTGATCGCACGGCTTCTGGAACGGGCGCCGTTCGACCAATTGCAGTTGCAGCGACTGAAAAAGAAGAAGCTGAACCTGAAGGACGAAATCTCCTACGTCGAATCCAAGTTGCACCCTGATATCATCGCCTGAACCGCCACCGCCGTTGCATCGGCGCTGCCCCGCGTCAAGCGGCCGGGTCGTCCAGCCCCCCACGCAGGCGATCATCCACCGTGGCGAGGGCGTGGCCGACGCTGATGTCGCCGCGCAGGCGCACAAGCCCGAAGCGCACCGCCAACGGCAGCACCGCGTCGCTGTGCCGCGGCGGCCATGCCGATACCGCCTGACGCAGGCTTTCGGCTTTTTCCCGCACCGCCGCCTCGTCGGCCAAGGTAAGCACCACCCCCACTCCTGCCCCACCGAGCGCGCCGACCACATCCGACTGCCGCACATGGGTCAGCAGCGTCTCGGCCACATGGCGCAACGCCGTTTCCGCCGCCTCCAGACCAAGGCCCCGGTGCAGTTCGGCGAAATTCTCCAGTTGGAAGGCGACCAAAACCGGTGGCGGCGTCGCCGGGTCGGCGTCGCCGATACGGCCGATCAACAGTCCCACCTCGCGCTCGAAAGCGCGGCGGTTGAGCACCGGCAGCACGGAGTCGCGGTCCGCCAAGCCCTCCAAATAGGCCTGCCGCCCCTCGCTCTGCTCCACCGCCCAGCGCAAACGTTCGATTTCGCCCACCAGATCGTCGATGGCCCGACGCACCGGTTCGGTCAGGTCTCGCGGCGGGATGCCGTGGATCGACAGGGTGTCCTGCGGTTCGACCAGCGGGGTGGCGCCGTAGGCGTCCACGGCCTGACGGAAGGCCCGCTTGCGGCTTTGCTGCTGCGGGTTGCCACCACCATTCCACGACACCGGCAGCGACGGCGGTGGCCGGTTGATGTCAGCCATGTCTGTCCCCTTCCCCGCTCGCGCCGCCAGCCGTCCGAACGGCGGCGGTGGCGATCACTCTAGCATCGCCGAAGTGGGGGCGCATCGACCGACTTCCAGCCCCCACCGCCGGAAGCGGCCTTGCAGGGCCGGCGCGGCTGCCTATAATCCCCGCTTTCCGCGGATGCTGAAGCGAAAGGGAGCGCGCCATGGACGTCGGCATCATCATGGGCAGCCAGTCGGACTGGGAAACCATGCGCCACGCCGTCGACGTGCTGACGGAGCTTGGCGTCAGCCACGAGGTGAGGATCGTCTCCGCCCACCGCACGCCGCAGCGGCTGGTGGACTATGCCACCACCGCCCGCGACCGCGGCCTCAAGTGCATCATCGCCGGGGCCGGCGGCGCCGCCCATCTGCCCGGCATGGCGGCCAGCATGACGCCGCTGCCGGTGTTCGGCGTGCCGGTGCAGTCCAAGGCGCTGAACGGCATGGACAGCCTGCTCTCCATCGAGCAGATGCCGGCCGGCGTGCCGGTCGGCACGCTCGCCATCGGCCGCGCCGGCGCCGTCAACGCCGGCCTGATGGCTGGGTCGGTCATCGCCCTCATGAACCCCGAGGTGGCGCAGAAGCTGGACGCCTACCGCGCCCGCCAGACCGCCGCCGTCGCCGAAGCGCCCGTCGACGAGACCTGATCGCCATGACCACCTCCGCCTCGCGCTCCGCCCCGCTGCTGCCGCCGGGCAGCACCATCGGCATCCTGGGCGGCGGCCAGCTTGGCCGCATGACGGCGCTGGCCGCGGCGCAGCTCGGCTACCGCGTCCACATCTTCTGCCAGCACCAGGACGAGCCGGCCGCCCAGGTGGCCGCCGCCGTCACCTGCGCCGCCTTCGACGACGAGGCGGCGCTGGCCGCCTTCGCCGCCGCCGTCGACGTGGTGACCTACGAGTTCGAGAACATCCCGCTGGCGCCGGTGGCCTTCCTGGCCGCCCGCGTGCCGGTGCGGCCGGGCGCCCACATCCTGGAAACCGGCCAGGACCGCCTGCGCGAGAAAGCCTTCTTCAACGGCATCGGCATCGCCACCGCCCCCTGGCGGGCCGTCCACGGCCTCGCCGACCTGGAGGCCGCCGTCGCCGACCTCGGTCGCCCGGCGGTGCTGAAGACCGCCCGCATGGGCTACGACGGCAAGGGCCAGGTGAAGGTCGACGCCGGCTGCGACCTCGCCGCCGCCTGGGCGTCGCTGAAGACCGACGCCGCCATCCTGGAAGGCTTCGTCGACTTCGAGCGCGAGATCAGCGTCATCGTCGCCCGTGGGCTCGACGGCCATGTGGCGCCCTATGACCCGGTGGAGAACGTCCACGTCCACCACATCCTCGACACCACCATCGCGCCGGCACCCATCACTGGCCCGCGCGGCCGCAAGACGCTGGTGGACGCCGTCACCGTCGCCCGCAAGGCGGCGGAGGCGCTGGAGCTGGTCGGCCTGCTGGCGGTGGAGATGTTCGTCACCCGCGACGGCCATGTGCTGGTCAACGAGATGGCGCCGCGCCCCCACAACTCCGGTCACTGGACCATGGACGCCTGCCTGACCGGCCAGTTCGAGCAGCTGGTGCGGGCGGTGTGCGGCCTGCCGCTGGGCAGCCCGCTGCGGCGCTGCGACTGCCGCATGAAGAACCTGATCGGCGATGATGTCGCCCTGTGGCAAGGCGCCATGTCCGACGCCACCGCCCACGTCCACCTCTACGGCAAGGCGGAGACGCGGCCGGGGCGCAAGATGGGGCATATCAACTATCTGCTGCCGCTGTCGGACGACGGCCACCACGGCTGACGCCGCGCCGGCCCCTCCGCGTCCCAATCATGGAGACTCGGAGGGGTGGACGGTCTCACAGGTTGCGGAACTTGGGCGCGCGCGGGAAGCGCGGCACAAGCCGCAACGGGTTGGGCAGGCGATCGAGGGTCTTGCGCAGCCGCCCGGTCATCGCCGGCAGGGCGCCGACGGTGCGGAACTGGCGGTCGAGGAAGTCCCAGGTATCGGTGAACTCGTCCGACTTGTCCTCGAACCAGTACAGCAACGTCGCCGAATAGACCGGCGCCAGGGTGGCGCGCTTGGTGTACCACGAGAAATCGGCGCTGTGATCGCCCGCCGCCCGCCACAGGGCATCCACCGTGCGGCCGGTCATGCGCAGGCCGGTGGCGGCGTACTGCGGCAACGCGAGCATGGCGACGGCACGGCGAATCGATTCGCGGTCACCGGCCCACCGCTGCAACCGAAGCTGGATTCCGCGCTTCAGGCGGGCCGGTGTGTGGAGTCCCTCCCGCTCTTCCGCCGCCATGTCGGCCGCCATCAGACGGTCGGCGAGGTCGGAGAAATGCGCCACCGCCTCGATGACACCACCCGGGAACAGGCGGTCGGCGGCGGCGGCGCCCAGCCCCTCGTCGTCACAGGCATGTCGCAGCGTCTTCATGCTCCAGCCATCGAACGGCACATGAATGAGGGCGCGCTGTACCACGCGGTCGCGGGACTCGGTGAGATCCATGGTCGGTGTCCTTTCGTCGCGCCGTGGCCGGTCAGCCGGCCGGGTCCTGGTCGTCGTCATCATCAGCGGTCTCGGCGGACGAAACCGGCTCCACCGCGCCGCGCTTCATGTCGTCCACGAACCCGAAGGTCGTCAAGTCGCGCATGCGCATCGGGTAGAGGGTGCCATCGAGATGATCGCACTCATGTTGTACGACGCGGGCATGGAATCCGGATGCCTCGCGGTCGATCTCGCCGCCCGAGGGGGTGACGCCGCGATAGCGGATACGGGTGAAGCGGGGCACCAGCCCGGTCATGCCGGGCACCGACAGGCAGCCCTCCCAGCCATCGGCGGTGGAGTCGTCCAGGGGCTCGATCACCGGGTTGATGAGAGTGGTGAGCGGCACCGGGCGGCCGTCCTCGCTGCGGCCGGCGGGCACGTAGAACACCACCACCCGCAGCGGCACATGCACCTGCGGCGCCGCCAGACCGACGCCGCCGGCATCGGCCATGGTCTCTTCCATGTCGCGCACCAGGCGGGCGATTTCGGGGGCGGTGGGGTCGGGAACCTCGGCGGCGCGGGCGCGCAGCACCGGATGTCCCATTTTTGCGATTTTCAGAATGGCCATGTCTGTACTATGCTCGCCTCCGCGCAGTCCGTAAACAGGGCCCTGCCCACGGACCCACCATGATAATGCCTGCACCCCCTTCACAGATCGGTGCGGTGCTGTTATTATTTGCGCCCTTCGGTCAGGAAAACCGATCCGCGGCTGGCGCCGCCTTTTCGTGTTGCCAGGCCGCGACGCAGTGTTTTTGGAAAGGAGATGGGGTTCCGTGCAGGTTCTCGTTCGTGACAACAATGTCGATCAGGCTCTGAAGGCGCTCAAGAAGAAGATGCAGCGTGAGGGCATCTTCCGTGAAATGAAGCTCCGCCGTTCCTTCGAGAAGCCCTCGGAGAAGAAGGCGCGCGAGAAGGCCGAGGCCGTCCGCCGCGCCCGCAAGCTGGAGCGCAAGCGCCTGGAGCGCGAGGGCTTCTAAGCACCTGCCGATACCAGTCGCCCCGGCGCCCGGCGCCACCGGCGGCTGATACAGCATACATCTCCGACCGATCTGGCGTGCCCGGGTTCCAGACCCAGGCGCGCCGTCGGCGTTTGGGCGGTGTGGATCGGCGGAGTTGCGCAGGGCATTGCCGCCCTGCCCCGCCGCTGCTATCTCTCGGACAGAGAGGAAGGACCAGCCCGATGACCAAGTCCGCCCTGTACGATGAAGATTTCTACGCCTGGGCCCATGAACAGGCGGCCCTGCTGCGCGCCGGCAAGCTCTCCGCCGCCGACATCGAGCACATCGCCGAGGAAATCGAAAGCATGGGCCGCACCGAGAAGCGTGAACTGGTCAGCCGGCTGACGGTCCTGCTCATGCATCTGCTCAAGTGGCAGTTCCAGCCCAAGCGGCGGGGCGCGAGTTGGGAGGCAACGATCAAGATTCAAAGACGGGACATCAGTGTCCATCTCACCGATAACCCGAGCCTGAAAGCCAAGCTCCCCGAAGCGATGGAACAAGCCTACGGCAACGCGACCATCGCAACGGCCGGCGAGACCAGCATGCCCGAAAGCACCTTCCCCACCGAGTGCCCGTGGCCCTTCGAGCAGATCATGAACCCCGAGTTCTGGCCCGAGCACTCCTGACGCTCCCCGCCACGGGCGGCCCAGCCGGGGAGCCGCCCTCCCTCCTCACCCCAGCGTGAACGGCCGGTCGTGGCTCAGGGAGGGGACCTTGCGGCGGGCGGAGTCCACCGCCGCCGTGTCCACATCGGCATGAATGATCCCCGGCGACTCGCCGGCATCGGCCACCACCTCGCCCCACGGCGCGATGATGAGGGCGTGACCCCAGGTCTGGCGGCCGGTATGCTCGCCGGTCTGGGCCGGGGCGAAGACCCAGCACCCCGTCTCGATGGCGCGGGCCCGCAGCAGCACTTCCCAATGGGCCAGACCGGTCGGGCGGGTGAAGGCGGCCGGCACGGTCAGGAACCGCGCCCCGTTCTGCGCCAGAGTGCGGAACAGGTGCGGGAAGCGCAGGTCGTAGCAGATGGTCAGCCCGAGCCCGCCCCACGGCAGGTCCACCACCACCGCCCGGTCGCCGGGCTCGAAGGTCGCCGACTCGCGGTAGACCTCGCCCTCGCCCAGATCGACATCGAACATGTGGATCTTGTCGTAGCGGGCGACGATCTCGCCGGCCGGGTTCAGCATATAGGTGCGGTTGGCCACCTTGCCCGACGGCAGGGCGACCGCCAGCGATCCGCAGTGCAGCCACAGGCCGGTTTCCTGCGCCAGGGCGCGGAAGGCGGCGAGCGCCGTGTGCTCCGACTCGGGCATGGCCTTGGCGAGCACGTTCTCCCGCCCCCATTCCATCATGCTGACGTTTTCCGGCATCAGCACCAGATCGGCCCCTTCGGCCCGCGCCTGGCGCACCAGGGCGGCGGCGGCGGCGATGTTGGCGGCCATGTCGCGGCCGGCGTTCACTTGCAGACATGCGGCGCGGAAGACGGTCATGGCGCCCCTCACGCCCCCAGCAGGGGATCAAGGCCGCCCTTGCTGTCGAGCGCCACCAGATCGTCGCAACCGCCGACATGGGTGCCGTCGATGAAAATCTGCGGCACCGTGTGGCGGCCGGCGCGGTCTTCCATCTCGCGGCGGCGGTCGGGGTGCATCATGACGTCGATTTCCTTATAGGCGACGCCCTTGCTGTGCAGCAGTTGCTTGGCGCGGGTGCAGTAAGGGCAGAACGGCGAGGTGTAGATTTCGACGGTGGCCATGCGGCGGTCTCCTTGTGGTCGGTCTGTCATGGGT
>JAEWWF010000187.1 GCA_023396465.1 Pseudomonadota bacterium | reverse complement strand
CCGATGCGCAGGTCGAGGAAGCTGGTCAGCACCAGCATGGCGACGATGGCCACCCCGGCCGCCACGAAAGGCCAGCGCGACCGTTCCGGCATCAGGCGCGGCCCGGCCAGCATGAGGGCGCCGACCGCCCCCACCGCCGCCGCCTCGGTCGGCGTCGCGATGCCGCCGAGGATGGAGCCGAGCACGGCGACGATCAGCACGATGGGCGGCACCAGCACCTTGCCCAGGTGGCGCAACACCACCGTCAGCGGCAGACCGTCGTCGCCCGGAATGGCCGGCGCTGCCTGCGGCCGCAGGAAGGCGAGGCCGAGCACGAACAGGATGTAGAGCGCGACCAGGCACAGGCCGGGGATGAGGGCGGCGGCGAAGACGTCCCCGACCGAAATGGTCTCGACGGAAAACCGCCCCATGGCGAACTGCGCCTGCTGATAGCCCGACGACATCACCTCCGACAGGATGATGAGCATGGTCGACGGCGGGATGATCTGCCCGAGCGTGCCGGCGGAGGCAATGACGCCGCTCGCCAGCGGCTTGCCGTAGCCGTAGCGCAGCATGGTCGGCATGGCGATCAGCGCCATGGTCACCACCGTCGCGCCGACGATGCCGGTGGAAGCCGCCAGCAGCATGCCGACGATGATGACGGAAACGGCAAGGCCGCCGCGCACGCCGCGGAACAGCTTGCCCATTTCCTCCAGCAGTTCCTCGGCGATGCGGGAGCGTTCAAGGATCACCCCCATCAGCACGAACAGCGGAATGGCGAGCAGGATGTCGTTGGTCATCAGGCTGAACACCCGCTGCCCCAACGCCGCCATCAGGTTCATGTTGAAGTGGCCGAGCGCCATGCCGAGGGCGGCGAACAGCACGCCGATGCCGGCCAGGGTGAACACCACCGGATAGCCGAGCAGGATGCCGCCGCACAGGGCGGCGAACATGATGAGGTCCAGGTTGTCGGCGAGCAGGCTCATGACCGCGCCTCCCGCTCACCGGCACCCTGGCCCGCGTCAGCGTTGCCGCCCGCCAGCACCGCCAGATTGCGCAGCGCCATGGCGGTGCCCTGGACCAGCAGCAGCACCGCGAAGGCCGGGAGCAGGCTTTTCAGCAGGAACGACGCCGGAATGCCGCCGACCGAGATCGGCCCTTCCAGGATCTGCCACGACCGCCGCACGAAGGGCCAGGTGTAGTAGAGGATGACGCCGCAGGTCGGCAGCAGGAACACCAGGGTGCCGAGCAGGTCGATCAGCGCCCGCCGCCGCGGCGAGGCGCTGCCGTAGAAGATGTCCACCCGCACATGACCGTCGTGCAGCAGGGTGTAGCCGGCGCCGAGCATGAACAGGGCGGCGTGCAGGTAAAGTTCCGCTTCGGCGACCATGATGAAGCTCATGCCGAACACATAGCGCAGCACGACGATGGCGAACTGGATCAGCATCATGCCGATGGCAAACCACATCACCACCGCCCCGACGGCGGCATTGATGCGGTCAAGCCCGGCACTGACGCGCGAAAGCAGGCTGGCGGCGGTGGTGGCGGCCATGGTCCCCCCTCGGCGGTGGCAGGATCCGGCGGCGGTGCCCGCGACACCGCCGCCGGAGCGGAACAGGCGTCAGGACGGGAAATCGTAGTCCATGGCGCGCGCCTGATAGAAGCCGCCGTCGGAATAGGTCATGTACTCGGCGGTCAGGGCCCGGTAGGCGAGGAAGCTTTCGACGATGCGCTTGACCAGGTCATCCTGATTGTCGCGCAGTTCGGCAACCACCTTGCCGGTCTCGTTGCCGATGGCGCGGATCACGTCGTCGGGCAGCTTCTTCACCTGGACGCCGTGCTCCTTCACCAGCATGGGCAGGGCCTTGGCGTTGTTGGTGTTGTACTCGGTCAGCACCTGGTCGTAGAGCGACTGGCAGGCCAGTTGCACCGCCTGCTTCAGATCGTCGGGCAGGCCGTTGAAGGCATCCATGTTGATGCCGCATTCCTCGGCCGAGCTGGGCTCGCCGATGCAGGGGTAGTAGTAGTTCTTGGCCACCTGATAGAAGCCGAGCGCGCTGTCGCTCCACGGACCGATGAACTCGCCGGCATCGAGCGTGCCCGACTGGAGGGCCTGGAACATCTCCGCCCCGCCCATGGCCTGCACCGCCATGCCGAGCCGCGACAGCACCTCGCTGTTGAGGCCGGTGGTGCGGAAACGCAGGCCGCGCAGGTCGTCCAGCGAATTGATCTCGTTGCGGAACCAGCCGAAGAACTGGGCGCCCGAGTTGCCGCACAGGAACGGCTTGATGTTGAAGCGGCCGTACAGCTCGTCATACAGCGCCTGACCACCGCCGTGGTTCATCCACCCCGACTGTTCGATGGCGGTCAGGCCGAAGGGCTGCGAGCCGAACAGCAGGAAGCCGATGGACTTGGAGCCCCAATAGGCCGGCACCGAGTGATAGAGCTGCGCCGTCCCTTCCGACACCGCATCGAACACGCCGCGGCCGGGGACCAGTTCGCCGGCGGCGGAGACCTTCACCTCCAGCCGGCCGCCGGACAGCGCCGTGATGCGCTCCGCCAGCAGGTTGGCGGCGACGCCCGGCCCCGGCAGGTTGCGCGGCCAGCTGGTGACCATGGTCCACTGCTGGCGACCCTGGGCGAGCGCCGGCGCCGCAAGGCCAGAGCCGACGGCGGCAGCGGCGGCGACACCGGCGGCGCCGGTGGAAGCACTCTTCAGAAACGTCCTGCGATCCATTGCCTGTACTCCCTGTTGTGTGGCTCTTATGTCTTTGTTTCGCTTCAGGACTTTGGATAATACCTCACTGCCTCATTCAAGGAAGGGCAGCTTCAGCCCGTGGGTACGGGCACAGTCCCGAGCGATCTGGTACCCCGCATCGGCGTGGCGCATGACGCCGGTGGCGGGGTCGTTCCACAGCACCCGCTCGATGCGGCGGGCGGCGGCCTCGCTGCCGTCGCAGACGATGACCATGCCCGAGTGCTGCGAATAGCCCATGCCGACGCCGCCGCCGTGGTGCAGGCTGACCCAGGTGGCGCCGCTGGCGGTGTTCAGCAGGGCATTGAGCAGCGGCCAGTCGGAAACGGCGTCGGAGCCATCCATCATGGCCTCCGTCTCGCGGTTGGGGCTGGCGACGGAGCCGGAGTCCAGGTGGTCGCGGCCGATCACCACCGGCGCCTTCAGCTCGCCGGTCCGCACCATCTCGTTGAAGGCGAGGCCGAGGCGGTGGCGCTGCCCCAGGCCGACCCAGCAGATGCGCGCCGGCAGGCCCTGGAAGTGGATGCGCTCCCGCGCCATGTCGAGCCAGGTGTGCAGGTGCGGATCATCGGGGATCAGTTCCTTCACCTTGGCGTCGGTCTTGTAGATGTCGTCCGGGTCGCCGGACAGCGCCGCCCAGCGGAACGGGCCGATGCCCTTGCAGAACAGCGGCCGGATGTAGGCGGGCACGAAGCCGGGGAAGGCGAAGGCGTTCTCCAGCCCCTCGTCCTGCGCCATCTGGCGGATGTTGTTGCCGTAGTCGAAGGTGGGCACGCCCATGGCGTGGAAGTCCAGCATGGCCTGGACGTGAACCTTCATGGACTGCTTGGCCGCCTTCTCGACCGCCTTGGGATCGCTGTCGCGGGTGCGCTCCCACTGCTCCAGGCTCCAGCCGGCCGGCAGGTAGCCGTTGATGGGGTCGTGGGCGGAGGTCTGGTCGGTCACCCCGTCGGGGCGGACGCCGCGCTTCACCAGTTCGGGGAAGACCTCGGCGGCATTGCCCAGCAGGCCGATGGAGACGGCCTTGCCGGTGGCCTTGGCCTCGTCGAGCCAGGTCAGCGCTTCATCCAGGCTGGCGGTGGAGCGGTCGAGGTAGCCGGTGCGCAGGCGCATGTCGATGCGGCTCGGCTGGCATTCGACGGCCAGCATGCTAGCGCCGGCCATGGTGGCGGCCAGCGGCTGGGCGCCGCCCATGCCGCCGAGGCCGCCGGTGAGAATCCACCGCCCGGTCAGGTCTCCGCCGTAGTGCTGGCGGCCCATCTCGACGAAGGTTTCATAGGTGCCCTGCACGATGCCCTGGCTGCCGATGTAAATCCACGACCCGGCCGTCATCTGGCCGTACATCATCAGGCCCTGGCGGTCCAACTCGTGGAAATGATCCCAGGTGGCCCAGTGCGGCACCAGGTTGGAGTTGGCGATCAGCACGCGCGGCGCATCGGCATGGGTGCGGAAGACGCCGACCGGCTTGCCCGACTGCACCAGCAGCGTCTCGTCATCGGCCAGGGTCTTCAGGGTGGCGACGATGCGGTCATAGCTTTCCCAGTTGCGCGCCGCCCGGCCGATGCCGCCATAGACCACTAGGTCCTGCGGCCGTTCGGCCACGTCGGGGTCAAGGTTGTTCATCAGCATGCGCAGCGGCGCCTCGGTCAGCCAGCTCCGGCAGGTCAGGTCCGTGCCCTGGGGACTACGGATGACGCGAGCGTTATCGAGGCGGGACGTGTCGGTCATGGACGGGTATCTCCCTGATCGGGTTCTTCGTGATGTCTGTCAAAGGGCCTGCATCAGCGGCACCGCGCCGGGCTGGGCGCGGAACCAGGTGCCGAGGCGGAAGCGGGTGCCGGGATGGACCATCACCGCCAGCGTCACCACCTTGCCCTGCACCCAAGTGCGGCGGGTGAGGCGCAGGCAGGGTTCCGTCGGCGCGATGGCGAGCAGCTTCGATGCCCCCGCCCCCGGCAACGCCGCCTCGATCACATGCTCGACATCGGGGGCGCCGTAGAGGCCGGTGAGGTAGGCGGTGGTGGTGACACGGGCGAAATCCTGATCGAGGTAGCGCGGCGCCATCTCCGGGTTGACCCAACGTTCCTCGTACTGAATCGGTACGTCGTTCTCGCAGTGAACGACGACGGAATGGAACAGCCGCGCCCCTTCCGGCAGGGTGAACTGGCGCGCCAGCGGCGCATCGGCCGGCACCGCCGTCAGCCGTTCCACCCGCGCCGAATGGCGGTTGCCGCGCTCGGCGATGTCGTCGGCGATGGATTTCAGCTCGACGATGGACACGCTCGGCCGCCGCTCGGCGACGAAGGTGCCCACCCCCTGCACGCGGCTGAGCAGCCCTTCGTCCTGCAACTCGCGCAGGGCGCGGTGGACGGTCATGCGGCTGACCTTGAAGTCCTCCAGCAGCCGGTGTTCCGACGGCACCTGATAGCCTTCTGGCCACTCGCCGGACAGGATGCGGCTGCGGATGGTGTCCTTGATGCGGCGGTAAAGGGCTTGGGTCATGACGGCCGCGGCTCCCGCACGGCGCCGCCGTTGACCACCGCGGCGCAGGGGTTG
>JAEWWF010000172.1 GCA_023396465.1 Pseudomonadota bacterium | reverse complement strand
AATCCATGCTGCGGCCGCGGCGGACACCCTCCTGACGCACGGCCGCCCACCGCCGCTCCGACAGGAAGCGGCGGTGGGCGGCGCGTCGGTCCGCCGGGACCGGGCTCAGGCCTGACGGGTCTTGCAGGTCTTGATGCCGAACGGCAGATAGGCGGGGCACCAGCCGATGACGCCGGTGAGCAGCGGCACCACGCCGATGTAACCCCACCACCCGATCTGTCCGAGCAACGCCAGACCGATCAGGGCGAGGCCGACGACGATGCGCAGGATGCGGTCAATACCGCCGACGTTCTGAGACATGAACCCTTCTCCGTGCTTCCAGGGACCGCGAAGGCAGCAGTGAAGCAGGAATCAGAGGGGACGGTCTGTAACCTAGTCACATACGGCGACTCCGGGCGAACGGTGCCGCGATACCCCTTTGCGACTGTGCCCGCCTTGGGAATGGAGATATAATCGGCGGGTGCCCTTTTCGCACCAAGCCGCCCACCGAGCCGCCCCATGAGCTTTCCCGCCGCCGATACCGACCTGCTGTCGCTCGCCTTCGCGACGACGCCGGGGGCCATCACCGTGTCCCGGGTGCGCGACGGCGTCTATATCGCCGTCAACCACGGGTTCTGCGAAATGTCCGGCTTCGGGCGGGAGGAAGCCCTCGGCCGCTCCTCCCTCGACCTCGGGATCTGGTACGACGACGACGAGCGCCGCCGCTTCGTCGACGGTCTGTTGCGCGACGGCGTGCAGCGCAACGCCCTATGCCGCTTCCGCCGCAAGTCGGGAGAAGTGTTCCATGGCCACATGTCGGCCCGCCTGTTCGACCGTGACGGCGAACCGCACCTGTTCGCCGTCACCCAGGACATCGCCGAGATCGTGCGGGCCCAGCAGCAGGCTGAAGTCAGCGAGGCGCGCCTGCGGACCCTGGTCGAGCACATTCCCCACGGGGTCCGGGAACTGGACCTCTCCGGCACCATCCTGCTGGAAAACCCGGCCCACGCCCGCCTGTTTGGCTATCAGCCGGGAGAACTGCTCGGCACCTCGGCGCTCGATCTGCTGGCCGACCCGGACCTTGCCGCCCGCATGACCGCCCAGGTTCTGGCCCAGGAACCGAACGGCAGCGGCCTCACCGTCGGCAGCTACACCGCCGACATGCGGCGCAAGGACGGCGGCATCATCCATGTGCGGGTGGACTGGAGCCTGCTGCGGGCCGCCGACCGCGCCCCCACCATCATCTCCGTCCTCACCGACCTGTCGGCGACGGTGCGGGCGGAGGCCGAGCGCCGCCGCTATGTAGAGGAACTCACCCGCTCCAACGGCGAGTTGGAACGCTACGCCTACATCGCCGCCCACGATCTGCGCGAGCCCATCCGCACCGTCACCAGCTACGCCCAGTTGCTGCGGCGCCGGCTGGAGTCGCACGGGGCCCTGGAGGGGGAAACGGCGGAGTTGCTCGACTATCTGGAAAGCGGCGCCCGCCGCATGTCGACGGTGGTGGACGACCTGCTCACCTATTCCCGCCTGCAAACCGACGCTTTACCCTTCGCCAGCGTCGATCTCGGGGTGGTGGTGGAGTCGGTGCGGGCCAGCCTCGCCCGCACCATCGCCGAGACCAAAGCGGAGGTGCGGACCACGCCGCTGCCGGTGGTGCTGGCGGACGAACCACAGATGCTCCAGCTGTTTCAGAACCTGCTCACCAATGCCCTGCGCTATCAGCCGCTTACCCTGGGCCATGTGCCGGTGGTGAACGTGAGCGCAGCGCGCCGAGGCAATGGCTGGTCCATCGCCGTGAGCGACAACGGCATCGGCATCGAGCCGCAGTATTTCGAGCGCATCTTCAAGCTGTTCCAGCGCCTGCACGGACAGCGGGACTACCCCGGCACCGGCGTCGGCCTCGCCATCTGCCGCCGCATCGCCGAGCGCCACGGCGGCACCCTGACGGTGGAGTCGCAACCCGGCGAGGGCAGCACCTTCCGCCTGTGGCTGCCCGACGAGCCGCCGGTGCTGGCGGGTGAGTCCGGTGGCGATCAGCCCGCTAGTTGAGCCAGGGCGGCGGAGTTGCGCATGTCGATGCGGCCGCGCGCCAAGGCGACCCAGCCCCGCCGCTCGAACTCCTTCAACTGACGGCTGATCACTTCGCGGGCCGTGCCCAGTTCGGTGGCGAGCGCCTGATGGGTGATCTCCACCGCGCCGCCGGCGACCCCACCGCCACGCGCGGCATGGGCGAGCAGCAGTTGCGCCAGCCGCACGTCGATGCGGCCGAAGGCAACCTCCTCGATCAGCATGAGCAGATCGGCGATGCGGGTGGCATAGACCGCGAACACGAAGCGGCGGAAGACGGGGCTCAGGTCCACCAATTGCTCGAAGACCGTGGCCGGCACCATGGCCGCCTTCACCGTGGTCTCCGCCACCCCCTCGGCGCCGTATTCGGCGCGGGTGAGCAGGCAGGCGGTGGTCAGCACGCAGGTCTGACCGCGTTCGACGCGATAGAGGACGATTTCGCGGCCGCCCTCCGACACCTTCTGCACCCGCACCGACCCATCGAGCACCAGAACGTAGGCCTGACAGGCACCGCCCTCCGAGAACAGCACCGTCCCCGGCGGCACCTCGGCCAGTCGCACCGCCTGCTCAAGCAGGCGACGGCCGTCGCCGGAGACGGCGGCCAGATCGGGGAAGGCGGCGAGCAGGGTATCGGCGGCGCTGGTCATGGCCGGCAGTGTGACCCCGGCGACGGCGGCAGGAAAGCCCAAACCGCATCGGGCGGCGCCATGGCGGCGGCCTCCTTGCCCGTCCTTCTTCCCACGGGTATGATGCGGCGCAACAACAGCCGTAACCTGGAGGGGTGGCCATGGCCGACGATGTGATCCTGAACTATTACGAAGACATCGAAGTCGGCCAGAAGGCCTCCTTCGGCAAGACCATCACCGAGGCGGATATCCTTCTGTTCGCTGGCGTTTCGGGCGATACCAACCCGGTTCATCTGAACCAGGACTACGCCGAAACCACCATGTTCAAGGGCCGTATCGCCCACGGCATGCTGTCGGCGGCGCTGATTTCGACCGTGTTCGGCACCAAGCTGCCGGGGCCAGGGTGCATCTACGTCGGCCAGAGCCTGAAGTTCAAGGCGCCGGTGCGCATCGGCGACACCGTCACCGCCACCGTCGAATGCACCGGCAAGCTCGACGACAAGAAGTTCTGCACCTTCCGCACCATCTGCACCGTCGGCGGCAAGACCGTCATCGACGGCGAGGCGACCCTGATGGTGCCCAGCCGCGGCTGATCCGCGACCCGGTGGCTGGCCGCAGCGGGCGGCGACTCATCCGTTATTTCCGGCGGCCCGACGCGAAAATGCGTGCGGGCCGCTGTTGATTCGGCGAGGCGCTCGCTACATTAGGAGCTGTGACGACGCCAAAGCACCCCACGCCGCGGCCGCCGCTGGCCGGTCGCCTCACCCTTGCCCGCTGGTCGCTTCTGGCCGAGCGGCTGTGGGAACGGTCGTGGCCGCCGCTGACCCTGGCGTTGCTGTTCCTCGGCCTTGCCTTCCTCGACGTCCTGCCGCGCCTGCCGGGCTGGCTCCACCTTGGGCTGCTGGTGGCACTGGGGCTGGCGGTGGTGGGCGGCGGCATTGCCGCCCTACGCCGTTTTCCGTGGCCGAGCCGGGATGAAGCCCGCACCCTGCTGGAGACCCGCGGCGCCCCCGGCGACAGCCACGCTCCCTATCACCGCCCGCTCACCGCCCTGATGGACCAGCCGGCACAGCCCGATGGCGATCCCTTCGCCGCCGGCCTGTGGCATGCGCACCGCGCCCGCATGCTGGCGGCCGCCCGCCGCCTGAGCGTCCCCTTTCCCGCCCCCCGCATGGCGTCCCGCGATCCCTTGGGCGTGCGGGCGGTCGGCGTGCTGGTGGTGGTGGTGGGCATCGCCGTCGGATGGGGCGACCTGGGGCAGCGCCTCGCCCGCGCCGTCAACCCGACCCTGCCCCAACCGGCGATCATTCCGCTCACCGCCGATCTATGGATCACCCCGCCGGCCTATACCGGCCGGCCGCCGATGACCCTGACGGCGGGGCGTGACCCCGCCACCGCCGGCGCCGCCGTGGCGGCACCGCAAGCCGGTGGGCCGCTGCGAGTACCGGAAGGCTCCGCCATCGTCGCCCTGGTTCACGGTGCCGACGAGCCGGTGCTGGAGGCCGGCGGCATGCCGGTACCGTTCGAGCGCATCGGCGATGGCAGCCATCGCCTGGAAAGCACCCTCGACAGCGGCAGCCGCCTCGCCATCACCGATGGCCGGCGGCAGATCGGCGAGTGGCCGGTGGCGGTGCTGCCCGACATGCCGCCCGCCGTGCGTTTCACCGAGGCGCCGGGGGAAGCCGCCCGATCCCGCCTGCGGCTTCCGTATGCCGCTGGCGACGACTATGGCATTGATGCCTTCGTCGTGCAGATCGTCCGTCCCGACCGCCCCGGCGGCGAAACCCTGGAGATCGCCCTCGACCCGCCGCCCCCGCCGCCGCGCGGCGACGATGCGCCACTGGAGCAAGCCGGCATCGCTACCCTCGACCTGACGCCACACCCGTGGGCCGGATTGCCGGTCACGGTGCGTCTGAAAGTCACCGATGCCGCCGGCCAGTCGGCGCTCTCCGACCCGCTGGACACCCAGTTGCCGGAACGCCGCTTCCAGCATCCGGTCGCCGCCGCCATCGCCGCCGTGCGCAAGGAGGTGGCGCGCGATCCCTCCACCGCCCCCGCCGCCTCGGCGGTGCTCGACCGCCTGCACCGCGAACCGCAGACCTTCGACGGCGACCCGGTGGTCTATCTCGGCCTGCGCATCGCCGCCAACCGCCTCTATCACGACCGTGCCGAGTCCGCCGTCGCCGGAGTCCTGGACCTGCTGTGGGATCTGGCGGTGCGGCTGGAGGACGGCGGCCTCACCATGGCCGGTCGTGACCTGGAACGGGCCGAGGAAGCCCTGCGCGAGGCCCTGGAGAATGACGCCTCCGACGCCGAGATCGAGAGCCTGCTGTCGGAATTGCAGCAGGCCCTGGACCGCTATGCCGAGATGCTGGCGCAGATGATGCAATCCATGCCGCCGATGCCGATGATGGGGCAGATGCCGCCGGACATGCAGACCATCGACCCCGGCCAGATGCGCGAGATGCTCGACCGCATGCGCGAGATGAACGAGCTGGGCTCGCGCGAGGCCGCCCGCTCCCTGCTCGACGAGCTGTCGCGGATGATGGAGGCCATGCGCGCCATGCAGCCCATGAGTCCCGACCAGATGCAGCAGATGCAGGAAGCACAGGATTTGATGCGCGACCTGCAACGCCTCGCCCGCGACCAGGAACGCATGCTGGAAGAAAGCTTCTCCCGTGGCGAGCAGGACCGCCAGCCCGGCCGACTGCCGCAATCGGGGCGGCAACCCGGCCAGCCGCAGCAGGGGGAGCAACCGCAGCCAGGGCAGGAAGAGCAGTCCTCGGGCCAGGACATGGCACAGGCGCAGCAGGATCTGCGCATGCAGCTTGGCGATCTCATGCGCCGCATGGGCGAAATGGCCGGCGACGTGCCGGAGAACCTGGGCGAGGCCGAAATGGCCATGCGCAATGCCGAGGGAGCCTTGCGGAGCGACCGCTTCGGAGATGCCGCCGACGCTCAAGGGCAGGCGCTCGACGCCATGCGCCAGGGCATGGGGCAGGCCATGCAACAGATGATGCAGGCCATGGGCATGCAGGGGATGATGCCAATGCCCATGCCGGGCCGTGGCGCGGCACCGGGTCGCGACCCGCTCGGCCGCCGCAATGGCGCCGATCCCGGAACCACCAAGGTGCCGACGGAACCGGAGGAGAAGCGGGCGCGGGAACTTCTGGATGAACTGCGCCGACGGGCCAGCGACCGCGAGCGGCCAGCGCCCGAATTGGACTATCTGCACCGCCTGCTGCGGCAATTCTGACCGCGCCGTGGGGACAGGGAGTAAGGCGGCGGCCTCAGCCTTCCGATTCGGCAGCGGCTCCGGCACCACCGGGCACCGGCTCGGCGGTCCAATCCACCTCGAAACGACGGGCGGCACCGGCCGGGTTCTCCAACGTCAGGCGGAAGCCGGCGGTGCTTTCGGGTTCCAGCGCGTCCTGCGGCGGCTGCGACACCATGGACTGGATCGGCTTGTCCTCGGCGTCATAGAGGGTCAGCTTGAGGTGCGGCAGGGTCTGCGCGGCACCGGAGATATTGCCGATGAAGCCGCGCACGATCAGGGTGTCGACGCCGTCCTCGACGATGCGCTCCCCGGCGACGTTCTGGAACCGCAGACCGATGCCGAGGGTCTGCACCGGCAGGCCAAGCGCGGCATAGATCCCCGCCGCCTGCGGCACCGTCGCCATGATCTGATGACGGCCGAACCAGCCGCCGGCTCCCAGACCGCCAATGAGGATGGCCAACACCACCAGCATCATCGGCCAGCGCCGTTTCTCGCCCAGCTCGTCGGGCGACTCGAACATGGACGGGATGGGATCGGGCGAGTCGGCGTCGAGCAGACTGTCCAGATTGCGCATGCGCGCGTCGTCGTCCTCGTCCGCCACCTGCTGGTTGAGCAGGTCGGAAAGCGCGTCGAGGTCGGTGGGATCGTCGTCATGGAGATCGCGCGCCGGCTGGACGTCAAACCCGGACTCCAGCGGCAGATCGCCACCGCTGGGCGGAGCCTGACGGCGGAAGCCACCCCCGTCGGCTTCCATCTCCATCGGAAGATCGCCGGCCAGCGACGAGGCGCCGACGCCCGCCGGGGCCATTTCCCGTGCGGCCATGGGCGGAGCGCCGTAGGCGTCTTCGTCCTCCGGCGGCATCTGGTGCCACACATGGCCGCAGCGGGCACAGCGCATCTTGCGGCCGGCAACGCCCAGCGCCCCGTCAGGCAGGGTGAAGCGGGAGTCGCAATTGGGACAGCTGACGATCATTCGTTCCGCTTGTCTTGCAAAAAGCTCTGATACTTATAGGACTTGCGGGTTATCAACACAAGCACGACCGGTCCGCTGGACGGCAGCCGCCGGCCCATGTAAACCTGCCAGCCGGCAAAGGTGAGGAAACGGTGCGGACTTCCCCGGATAGCGCGGACGCCGTCGTCCGCTTCGAGAGCGTCGGGCTGCGCTACGGCAATGGGCCGGAGGTGCTGCAAGACGTCAGCTTCACCCTCCATCGCGGCTCCTTCCATTTTCTCACGGGGCCGTCGGGGGCGGGCAAGACGTCGCTGCTGTCGTTGCTGTATCTGGCGCGGCGGCCGTCGCGTGGCCTCATTTCCATTTTCGGCGCCGACGTCACCGGCCTGGACCGCGACGAGTTGCCGCCCATCCGCCGCCGCCTGGGGGTGGTGTTCCAGGACTTCCGCCTGCTCGACCACCTGAGCGCGCTCGACAACGTCGCCCTGCCGCTGCGGGTGGCCGGCGTTTCCGAATCGGACATCCAGAAGCACGTTCCCGAGTTGCTGTCCTGGGTGGGGCTGGCCGACCACCTCAACGCCAAGCCGCCCACCCTATCGGGCGGTCAGAAGCAGCGGGTCGCCATCGCCCGGGCGGTCATCAACCGCCCCGACGTGCTGGTCGCCGACGAACCCACCGGCAACGTCGACGACCGCATCGCCTTCCGCCTGCTGCATCTGTTCGCCGAGTTGAACCGCCTCGGCACCTCGGTGGTCATCGCCACCCACAACGAGACGCTGGTGCGCCGTTTCGCTTTCCCCCGCCTGCATCTGGAGGCCGGCCGCCTGAGCGTGCTGCCGCCGCTGGCCGAGGCCGAGCACGCCACCGCCGAGACGTTTCCCCAGTCCCTTGGCCCGCAGCCGCGCGGTCCGCAGCCCCCTGGCGAGGGGAGGCCCGGCTGACATGATTCCGTTCTTCCAGCCTCGATCCGACCTGCCCATCGGCGCCGACTCCACCGGTCGCTACCTGCCATGGCTGGTCGCCATCATGGTGTTCCTGGCGGTGCTGGCGCTGGCGGCAGCCCTTGCCATCGGCAGCGTGCTCGACGATTGGCGGCGCGACGTGGCCGGGACCGTCACCGTGCAGATCGTGCCGGTGGCCGGGCCGGACGCCGCCGCCGCGCGGGTGGAGACCGACCAGCGGGTGGAACAGACGCTTGCCATCCTGCGCCAACAGCCGTTCATCGTCGTCGCCCGGCCGCTGGACGACGCCCAGTTGGTTGGCCTGCTGGAACCCTGGCTCGGCAGTTCCGATCTGGTCCGCGACCTGCCGCTGCCACGCCTGATCGACGTGCAGATCGCCGAGGGCGCCCGCCCCGATCTGGCGGCGCTCGGCCGGACGCTGCGCGAGGCGGTGCCGGGCGCCACCCTCGACGACCATCAGATGTGGCTGGCGAGCATCATCAGCCTCGCCGAAGGACTGACCGTGCTGGGAATGCTGGTGGTCGGGCTGGTGGCGGCCGCCCTGGCGGCCACGGTCATTCACGCCACCCGCCTCGGGCTGGAGGTCCATCGCAGCCAGATCGAGGTGCTGCACCTCATCGGCGCCCATGACCGCTACATCGCCCAACAGTTCGCCGCCCGCATGGTGGGCTGGACGCTGGAGGGCGGACTGATCGGGCTGGTGGTGGCGATACCAGCGCTCATGCTCATCGCCTGGCTGTCGAA
Source organism: Pseudomonadota bacterium (assembly GCA_023396465.1). GTDB lineage: Bacteria > Pseudomonadota > Alphaproteobacteria > Rhodospirillales > Rhodospirillaceae > Caenispirillum. The sequence continues at coordinate 83 of JAEWWF010000172.1, read as the reverse complement.
GGATCTCGATCAGGGCTTCCTGCCGCCCTTCCGGCTCGGTTTCCTGGGCTGGATCTCGCTCGCCCTGGTGCCGGCCTCGGCGG
>JAEWWF010000419.1 GCA_023396465.1 Pseudomonadota bacterium | reverse complement strand
GGTCGATGCCGATGACCAGCGCGAAGCCGCCGGCGCGGCCGGCCTGTACGCCGACCACCGCATCCTCCACCACGGCGGCGCGGGAGGGCTCCGCCCCCACCATGCGGGCGGCGGCGAGGAAGGTATCGGGGGCGGGTTTGCCGGGAAGCCCGTGCTCGGCGGCATGGACGCCATCGACCACCGCATCGAACAGCGCCGTCAGCCCGGCTTTTTCCAGGATCGCGCGGGCGTTCTTCGATGACGAGCACAGAGCACGGGCGATGCCGGCCTCGCGGCAGGCGGTGATGAAGCGCAAGGCCCCGGGGAAGACCTCCACCGGCTCGCGGGCGAGGACATCACGGAACAAGGCATTCTTGCGGTTGCCGAGGCCGCAGACGGTTTCCGCCTCGGGTGGATCGGCGGGATCGCCCCACGGCAGGCGGATCCCCCGCGACTCCAGAAAGGCGGCGACACCGTCATAGCGCGGCTTGCCATCCACCCAGGTCAGGTAGTCGGTGGCGCGGTCGAATGGACGGAACGGCGTGCCGGTGCGTTCCGCCCGCGCCCGCAGATAGCCGTCGAACAGGGCCGCCCAGGCGGCGGCATGCAGTGTGGCGGTGCGCGTGACCACGCCGTCCAGGTCGAAGACGACGGCGGTCAGACCCAGCGCGGTCGGCCGGGGCAAGGCGCGGTTCATCCCTTTGCCTTTCCTTGGCAGCGGGACGGGATGAAGAACGCCGGACGCGGCGCCGCGAACTCCCGATCCCGCTGTCTTCCCGTGCAACGGCTGCGCCGCCGAACGGGTTCCTTAGCAGAATCAAAGTGGTGACGCGTGCTTGCCGACAACCGTAACAGGGACGGGCGACCCTGGGTACCCCTAAAGGTACCGGCAGACAGGATGATGACCGGGAGATGAACGGCGCCGGCGATGGGGCGCGGCGGGCGCGGGGAGGCTAGAAGAAGGTTTCGTCGCCGATGGTGACGACGCGGTCCTTGCCGCTCTTCTTGGCCACGTACATGCGCTGGTCGGCCTTCTCCACCAGATCGCCCCAATCGGCGGTGCTGTCGGCGATGCGCTCGGCGATGCCGATGGACGCGGTCTGCTGCACGCCGTCGGGGCGCGGGCCGAGACCCTCGGCGCGCAGGCGCTCGATGGCGACGCGGGCGCCGGCGGCATCGGTGCCGGGCATGACCACCAGGAACTCCTCGCCGCCCCAGCGGATGAGGATGTCGCCCCGGCGCAGCACCTTGCGCAGTTGCTCGGTGGCCTTGCGGAGGGTGTTGTCGCCTTCCTCGTGGCCATAGCGGTCGTTGACCGACTTGAAGTTGTCGAGGTCGACGAAGGCGAGCGACAACGCCGTGCCGCTGCGCATGGCGCTGGAGAACTGCACGTCCAGCAGTTCCTCGCCGACGCGGCGGGTGTAGACCTTGGTCAAGGCGTCGTGGCTGGCCTGATTGACCAGCTGGATCATGAAATGCAACTGGCTCATGCCGGCCAGCGTCGCCACCACGGCGATCAGCCCGAGCAGCCACAGGGCGCCCAGGTAGGTGCGGAACGGCAGCAGCTCGAAATCGCCGGCGATGATGGCGATGGTGGCGAGGATAAGCGGCGCCGAATAGGCCGCCCCCTCGGTCGCCGTGATCGGGAACACCGACAGGCCGGCCACCATCACGAACGGCAGGAAGGCGTAGCCGGCGGCCAGCGCCTGCGCCAGCCCGTCGATGGGATAGCCTGACACCAGCGGGTCTGAGATCAGGAAGAACACCGTCGGCACCGCCAGCAGGGCGGCCAAGGCCAACGACGCCACTTTCATGCTCTCGGTGTTGCGGAAGGCGAGCGCCACCGAGGCGAAGGCGACCGAGGCCATGACCCGCAGGCCGGCCAGCCACCAGGCCAGCGGTTCGGGGAAGATGGAGAGGTCGACGCCGATCCACAGCGGTGTCAGAATGGCGAACACCGCCGCCACCCACCGCACGCGGGACACGATCAGTCCGGCGCGGCGGCGCTGCACCAGCGGCGAATGGCCGGTGGGAACCACCAGGTCATGCAGGATGGCGCGGCTCATTTCACGCGAAAACCGTGACAGGGCGCCGTCGAAATACGCGGCCGCATTGACCCGCTTGAAGCCCATGCCGGTCTTCAGACCCCGCGGTCCGACAGACTCATCCCGCATCGCAATCCCCCATACCACTTTTGAGGGGAATAGAACGGCCTGCGTGAGTTTGCAAGGAAAATGCCCCGCCTTATGGCGAATGTCGGACACGATCTCACAGCAGCCTGGAGCGGCTCAAAACTGCGGCTCCGTCAGCCCCATAAGCCGGCGTCGGGCGGCTGAAGACGGCCGTTGTCGAAGGTGATGCCGCCGTCGCGGTCGCGGGCCAGCAGCAGTGGCCCGTCGAGGTCGACGAAGGCGGCGCCGGCGGCGGCGATGGTGGCCGGTGCCATGGCCAGCGACGTGCCGACCATGCACCCTACCATGATGCCGAGCCCCGCCGCCTCCGCCGCCGCCCGCAGCCGCAGCGCCTCGGTCAGGCCGCCGGTCTTGTCGAGCTTGATGTTGACCACCTGATAGCGGTCGGTCAGGGCGGCGACATCGTCGGCGGTGTGCAGGCTTTCGTCGGCGCACAGCGGCACCGGACTGCGGAAGGCGGCGAGCCAGCCGTCGGCATCGGCCGGCAGCGGCTGTTCGATCAGGTCGACGCGCAGGTCGGCCAGGGCCGGCATCACCGCTTGCATGAGGTCGGGCGTCCAGCCCTCGTTGGCGTCGACGATCATGCGGGCGGCGGGGGCGGCGGCGCGCACCGCCCGCACCCGCTCCACCACCAGATCGGCGCCGACCTTCACCTTCAGCAGCGGCCGGGCGGCGAGGCGGCGGGCCTTCTCGGCCATCTCCTCGGGGGGGCCGATGCCGATGGTCTCCGCCGTCACCAGCGGGGCCGGCCTGGGCATACCGGCCGCCTGCCACACGGCGACCCCCGACTCCTTGGCTTCCAGATCCCACAGGGCGCAATCGAGCGCGTTGCGGGCGGCGCCGGCCGGCAGCAGCGCTTGCAGCGCCGGGCGATCGACGGTGCCGGCCGCCAGCGGCGCGCGCAGCGACTCGATGGCGGCCATCACCCCTTCGACGCTTTCGCCGTAGCGGGGATAGGGCACGCATTCGGCGCGGCCATGGGCGGTTCCGCGCGCGAGGCCCACCACCACCACCTCGGCGCTGGTCTTGGAGCCGCGGGCGATGGTGAAGCTGCCGGCGATGGGCCAGCTTTCGTGGCGGATGGTCAGAGAAACGGGGGCGGCCATGGGCTCAGGCCAGCGCGTCGACGATGGGGCCGACACCCGTCCGTACCGGGTCCACCGTCGGCAGGCCGAAGTGGTCGGCGGTTTCCCGCAGCACCCGCTCGGCTGCCGAGTCGTCCAGCCGGCGGGTGTTGAGGGCGATGCCGACGAAGCGCGGCGACGGGCTGGTCAGGCGGGCGCAGGCGAGGTTGAGGTCCATGCAGTCCTGCAAGTCCGGCAGCGGTTGCTGCGGCAGGCCGCGCATGTGCAAGCGGTCGGGCTCGTGGCACAGCACCAGGGCGTCGGCCTGGGCGCCGTGCAGCAGGCCGAGGGAGACGCCGGCGAAGCTCGGGTGGAACAGCGAGCCCTGGCCTTCGATCAGGTCCCAATGATCCTCGTCGTTGGCGGGGCACAGGCTTTCGACGGCGCCGGAGATGAAGTCCGCCACCACCGCGTCGACCGAGACGCCGGTGCCGGCGATGAGGATGCCGGTCTGGCCGGTGGCGCGGAAATCGGCCTTCATGCCGCGGGCCTTCATCTCCCGTTCCAGCGCCAGGGTGGTATACATCTTGCCGACCGAGCAGTCGGTGCCGACCGCCAGCAGGCGCCGACCGGTGCGCGGCTCGCCGGTGCCGACTCCGAACCGGTCGCGCGGGTGGCGCACGTCGGCCAGCAGGCGGCCGCGATGGTCGGCGGCTTGCCGCAGGGCGGGAATGTCCACCAGCCGTTGGTGAAGGCCGGCGGCGACGTCGTAGCCGAGATCGAGGGCGTCGAGGAAGGTCTGCATCCAGCCTTCGGAAATGATCCCGCCCCGGTTGGCGACGCCGACCACCAGGGTGCGGGCGCCGGCCTCGCGGGCATCCTCCAGCGTCATGTCGGGCAGGCCGAGGGTGGTCTGACAGCCGGGCAGGCGCAACTGTCCCACGCACCACTCCGGCCGCCACTGGGCGATGCCGGCGCCGGTCTTGGCCGTCAGGTCGTCCTGGGCATCACCGAGAAAGAGAAGGTAGGGGGGCTGAAGCTGCACGTCGGGTCTCCTGGGGATGGGTCCGCGTCGGTGCAGAGACTATAGCCCTTTTCGGTGGCAGGTTTGAACCCTGACGGGTCTATTCGGCGGCCAGCGGCATGTCGAGCTGGGCCATTTCCATGCGGGTGTCGGCGATCACCTGGCGGGCGCAGTCGAAACAGCGGCCGCATTGGGGCGTGCTGTCGAGGGCCTTGAACGCCTGTCCAACGGTGGTGGCCCCGGCGCGGGTGGCGCGGGCGAAGTCCTTGTCGGTCAGGGCGTTGCAGATGCAGACGTACATGCGCGTCCCCTTGGCAGGCCGAAATACCCGACGGCATAGATATGAGATTCATTCTCATTTGCCAACGCCATCGCATGAGATATAGTCGATCCAGCCGCCGTGAACAAGCGACTAATTCGCAACTGCACCGCAGTCCCCTGGAGAACGCTCATGTTCCTGTGGCGGACCCTGAAGCCTAGCCTGCTGCTCGCCGCCCTTGTCGCGGCCGGTGCGTGCCGGTCGTCGCCTCCGGCAGCGTCACCGACCCCCGCTCGCGCGCCCACTCCCGGCCCGGATGCCCAGAGGCCCAAGCCTGGCGAGGACGATGGAACGCCGCGCCCGTCCGGCGACAGCCTCGCCCGTTAGGGCGAAGCGCGGACAATTGCCTTTCGACCCTGTTTCGGTTTATTCATTACGGATCGGTTTTGTATACAAACGCGCCGATCGCCAAGAACGAACCGCAACAGGGAACCGTCCATGACCGCCGTCACCGCCGAGACCACCCGCACGACCGCCAGCGGCGGCGCTGCCGACCAGTCGCTGTATGCGCTGATCGTGAGCCGCTTCCCGCGCGATGCCAATGAAACGCTGCTGGAAACCCAGGACGGCAGCCGTTGGTCCTATGCCGATGCCCATGCCGCCGCCGGGCGCTATGCGCGCTTCCTGTCAGACATGGGAGTGAGGAAGGGCGATCGGGTGGCGGTGCAGGTGGAGAAGTCGCCGCAGGCGCTGTTTGTCTATCTTGCCTGTCTGCGCGCCGGCTTCGTGTTCCTGCCCATGAACACCGCCTACCGCGAGGACGAGGTCGACTATTTGGTGGGCAACGCCGAGCCGGCCGCCATCCTGTGCCGCCCCGACTTTGAAAAGACCGCCCGCAGCATCGCCGACAAGCACGGCACGGCGCACGTCTTCACGCTGGACGCCGACGGTTCGGGCAGCTTCACCGACCGGGCCGAGAACGCCTCGGCCGATTTCGACACCGTGGCCTGCGACGCCGACGATCTGGCGGCCATGCTCTACACCTCGGGCACCACCGGCAAGCCCAAGGGGGCGATGCTCACCCACCGCAACCTGGCCTCCAACGGCCTCGCCCTGGTGGAAAGCTGGCGGTTCACCGCCGACGACGTGCTGCTGCATGCCCTACCCATCTTCCACGCCCACGGCCTGTTCGTGGCCTGCCACTGCACGCTGCTGTCCGGCGCCCGCATGATCTGGCTGCCCGGCTATGCCCGCGAGACGGTGATGGAGCTGCTGCCCAAGGCGACCGTGTTCATGGGCGTGCCCACCTTCTATACCCGCCTGCTGGCGGCTCCCGAGTTCGGCCGCGAGCACACCCGCACCATCCGCCTGTTCGTCTCCGGCTCGGCGCCGCTGCTGGCCGAGACCCACCGCGAGTTCAGCGCCCGCACCGGGCACATGATCCTCGAACGCTACGGCATGACCGAAACGGGCATGAACACCTCCAACCCCTACGACGGCGACCGCGTGCCGGGCTCCGTCGGCTTCCCGCTGCCGGGGGTGGAAGCGCGTGTGGTGGACGAGGAAAACCGCCCGCTGCCGGTGAACGAGGTCGGCGCCATCCAGGTGCGCGGCGCCAACGTCATGAAGGGCTACTGGAAGCTGCCCGAAAAGACCAAGGAAGAGTTCACCGACGACGGCTGGTTCAAGACCGGCGACCAGGGCAAGGTGGACGATCGCGGCTACATCTACATCGTCGGCCGCGCCAAGGACATGATCATCTCCGGCGGCTACAACGTCTATCCGAAGGAGATCGAGGGCGTCATCGACGACCTGCCGGGCGTGATCGAAAGCGCCGTGGTCGGCATCCCCCATCCCGACTTCGGAGAGGTCGGCGTCGCCGTCATCGTCAAGAAGGCGGACAGCGACCTGACGGAAGAAGCGGTGCTCGCCCACGTCAAACGGCACCTCGCCAACTACAAGGTGCCGAAGGCGGCGCGTTTCGTGCGCGATCTGCCGCGCAACACCATGGGCAAGGTGCAGAAGAACCTGCTGCGGCAGGATTACGAAGGTCTCTACAAGGGCTGACGGCGCTGGAGGGCGGGGGCGCGGGCGGGCGGATGCGCCCGCCTCAGCTCCGCCGCAGCATGAACACCGCCTGTTCCGCCAGCAGGTTGGCGAGCGGATGGCTGGCGTTCAGCCGGCTGCGGCGGCCGGAGGAGTCGAGGGCGACACTGCGCTCCACCGTCACCCCCAGGTCGCCGCACAGCACCTCGAAATCGCGGATGGTGCAGAGGTGGATGTTGGGCGTGTCCCACCACTGCGCCGGCAGGCAGGGCGTCACCGGCATGCGCCCCGTGAGCATCAGGTGCCAGCGGTTGCGCCAGTAGCCGAAGTTGGGGAACGACACGATGGCGCGGCGGCCGATGCGCAGCAGCTCGGTCAGCACGCCGCGCGGGTCGCGGGTGGCCTGCAAGGTCTGCGACAGGATGGCGTAATCGAAGGCGCCGGCCGGGTAGTCCTTGAGGTCGGTGTCGGCATCGCCCTGGATCACCGACAGCCCTTGCGCCACCGCCGCCTGCACGCCGTCCATCGACAGTTCGATGCCGCGCCCGTCCACCCGCTTGAACTGCCACAGATAGCTGAGAAGGGTGCCGTCGCCACAGCCGACGTCGAGCACCCGCGCGCCCGGCTCCACCATGTCGGCGATCAGTTGCAGGTCTATGCGGATGGACGTGGCGAGGGCGGCGACCGGCGCCGGCGGCGGGGCGAGATGGGTCACGGCGGTCACTCCTCCACCCGGCGCGGCAGGCCGCGATGCTCGGCGGCGCCGTCGAGGAAGCCGGCCAGGGTCTCGTGAAATTCCGGCTCGTCGAGCAGGAAGGCGTCATGCCCCTTGTCCGACTGCACCTCGACGAAGGACACGTTGGCCGCTACCGCGTTCAGCGCATGGACGATGGCGCGGCTTTCCGAGGTCGGGAACAGCCAGTCGGACGAGAAGCTGATGAGGCAGAAGCGCGTCTTGGTGCCGACGAAGGCATTGGCCAGCCGGCCGCCGTTTTCCTCCGCCAGGTCGAAATAGTCCATGGCGCGGGTGATGTAGAGGTAGGAATTGGCGTCGAACCGCTCGACGAAGCTGCTGCCCTGGTGACGCAGGTAGCTTTCGACCTGGAAATCGGCCTCGAAGCCGTAGGTGATGGCGGCGCGGTTCTGGAGCTTGCGGCCGAACTTGCGGTGCAGGGCCTGTTCCGACAGATAGGTGATGTGGGCGGCCATGCGGGCGACGGCGAGGCCGCGTTCCGGCCGCTTGCCGTGACGCAGGTAATCGCCGCCGCACCAGTCGAGGTCCGAGGTGATGGCCTGCCGGCCGACCTCGTTGAAGGCGATGTTCTGCGCCGAGTGGCGGTAGCTGGTGGCGATGGGCACGGCGGCGAACACCCGGTCGCCGAAGGCATGCGCCCATTCCAGCACCTGCATGCCGCCCATGGAGCCGCCGATGACCGCGAACAGCGTGTCGATGCCCAGGTGGTCGATCAGCCGCGCCTGCGCCTGCACCATGTCGCCGATGGTGATGACCGGAAATCGCAGGCCCCAGGGCTCGCCGGTGGCCGGGTCGATCTCCTTCGGCCCGGTGGAGCCCATGCAACTGCCGATGACGTTGGAGCAGATGACGAAATAGCGGTCGGTGTCGATGATGCGGCCGGGGCCGACCACTTCCCGCCACCAGCCGGGCTTGCCGGTCACCGGGTGCGGATCGACCATGTGGTGGTCGCCGGTCAGCGCGTGGCAGACCAGGATGGCGTTGGTGCGCTCGGCATTGAGGCGGCCGTGGGTGGAATAGGCGATGGTGAAGGGGCCGAGGTCGACGCCGCAGTCCAGCCGCAGCGGCACGTCGTGGCCGAGCGTCACCGACAGCCCGCGTCCGCGCGGCAGGTTGGCGGCGGTCGGCTGGTCGGCGGCGGTGATGGCGGTGTCGGCGGCGTCGGGCCGGCTGTCGACCTGGTTGGGCACCGGCAGGATCCCTTCCCACGGCAGGAACCGAATGGCCCGCCGGCATGGCCCGATGGGGGCTGCGGCGGGGACCCCGAAACCTATGGCCGGGCGCGCCGAGTTTCAACGTTTTCTTTGCTTTCGGGGTGGCGCGCCGGTAAGACTATGCGGCATTTTTCCACCTCAGCCGCAATGCCATGACCGATCAGCCAGTGCCAGAGTCCCTGGACCTCCTTCGCCGGGAGATCGACCGCATCGACGATGCCATCCATGACCTGATCATGGAGCGCACCGCCATTGTCGAGCGGGTGCGGGCGGCCAAGCGCAACGGCGTCATCCTGCGACCGGGGCGCGAGGCGGCCATCCTGCGCCGCCTGCTGGACCGCCACGACGGGCATTTCCCCAAGGCCAGCGTGGTGCGCATCTGGCGCGAGATCATCTCCGCCCTGACCAATTTCCAGGCGCCGCTGACGCTGGCGGTCTACATGCCCGAACGCGGCGCCGGGTTCCTGGCCCTGGCCCGCGACCAGTACGGGTCTTACACCCCCACCCAGACCTATGCCTCGGCCGGCCAAGTGGCGCGGGCGGTGATGGACGGCGAGGCCAGCGTCGGCATCCTGCCGGTGCCGCTGCTGGACGACGATCAGGCGTGGTGGACCATGCTGGTCGGCACCAGTCCCGATCTGCCGCGAGTGGTCGCCCGGTTGCCGTTCCACGGCCCCGGCGCCGGCCGGGGTGACGGGCTGGAAGCCTTGGCTGTCGGCAAGCTGCCGTTGGAGCCCACCGGCGATGACCGCACCATGCTGGCGGTGGAATGCTCCAACGCCCTCAGCCGGGCCGGCCTGCGAGCCCATTTGGAGGCGGTCGGCCTCGGGCCCAACCACCTGTGGGACACCCGCGAGAACGGCCCCGACGCTCGCATCGACCTGATCGCGGTGGAGGATTTCGTCGCCACCGACGACCCCCGCCTGGCCGCCGTTCTGGGGCGGCCGGAGGGCGAGGTCGCCCATGTTCATGTGATCGGCGCCTACGCGACGCCCTATCCGGTCTGACCGCCGGCCGGCGGGGTCTTGCCCGCCGCGCGCCGCCCGGTCCTCCCGCCGCCCCCGCCGGCGGCCTGTCATTGTCCGCGTATCTATCCAGGAAGAAAGCCATGAGCAGCCTGACGCCGCGTCCCGGCATCCTCGACATCGCCCCGTACAAGGGTGGCGAATCCAAGCTTCAGGGCGTTTCCCGGGTCATCAAGCTGTCCTCCAACGAGGGCGCGCTGGGGGCCAGCCCGAAGGCCATGGACGCCTATCGGCGCGAGGCGGCGGAGCTGTATCGCTATCCCGACGGCCATGCCACCCGCCTGCGTGCCGCCATCGGCGCCCGCCACGGCCTCGACCCCGAGCGCATCGTCTGCGGCTGCGGCTCCGACGAGCTGATCGGCCTGCTGTGCCGCGCCTACGCCGGGCCGGGGGACGAGGTGCTGTACTCCCAGCACGGCTTCCTGATGTACGCGATCTACGCCAAGGGCGTCGGCGCCACGCCGGTGACGGCGGCCGAGGTGGACCTGCGCGGCAGCGTCGACAACCTGCTGGCGGCGGTGACGGAGAAGACCCGCATCGTCTTCATCGCCAACCCCAACAACCCCACCGGCACCTACATGAGCGACACCGAGATCCGCCGCCTGCGCGACGGCCTGCGGCCCGACATCCTGCTGGTGATCGACGCCGCCTATGCCGAATACGTCAGCCGCAACGACTACACCGACGGCCGCGAACTGGTGGACGCCCACGACAACGTGGTGATGACCCGCACCTTCTCGAAGATCCACGGCCTCGGCGGTATCCGCCTCGGCTGGTGCTACGGGCCGGAGGCGGTGGTCGACGTGCTCAACCGCCTGCGCAGCCCGTTCAACGTGGCTAGCCCGGCGCTGGCCGCCGGCGAGGCCGCCATCGCCGATGCCGAGTTCACCGAACTGGCCCGCCGCCACAACGATTACTGGCTGCCGTGGGTGACCGGCAAGCTGCGCGACCTGGGTCTGGAGGTCACTGACTCGGTCGGCAACTTCGTGCTGGTGAAAGTGCCCAACGCCACCGGCTGCGATGCCTTCCTGCGCGCGCAGGGCATCATCGTGCGCGCCATGGGCGGCTACGGCCTTTCCGACTGGCTGCGTGTCACCATCGGCCGCGACGACGAGAACCAGGCCTTCATCGAGGCCATGGGCCGCTTCCTGGAGCAGCGCGCATGACCGCCGACAGTTCCCCAGCGGCCGCCGGCGGCGGGCCGCTGTTCGGTCGCGTCGCTTTCATCGGCATCGGCCTCATCGGCTCGTCGCTGGCGCGGCTGGTGGCGGAGAAGGGGCTGGCCGCCAGCACCGTCTGCACCGCCAAGGACCCGCAACATCTGACCGAAGCGGCCGAGCTTGGCCTCACCACCGACACCGCGCCCACCATCGCCGAGGCGGTGACCGGCGCCGATCTGGTGGTGGTCTGCACCCCGGTCGGGGCCTATGAGGAGGTGGCCGCCGCCATGGGGCCGCACCTGAAGCCGGGCGCCATCGTCACCGATGTCGGCTCGGTCAAGCAGGCGACGGTGCGCGACCTCGGCCCCTTCATCCCGGAAGGTGTCCACTTCGTGCCCGGCCATCCCATCGCCGGCACCGAGCATTCCGGTCCCCGCGCCGGCTTCGCCGACCTGTTCCGCGACCGCTGGTGCATCCTGACCCCGCCGCCCGCCACCGACCCGGCGGCGGTGGACAAGGTGGCGGCCCTGTGGCGGGCCGGCGGCTCGATGATCGAGATCATGGACCCCGGCCATCATGACCGGGTATTGGCCATCACCTCGCACCTGCCGCACCTGATCGCCTATACCATCGTCGGCACGGCGACCGACCTGGAGGAGCACCTGAAGCACGAGGTCATCAAGTTCTCGGCCTCCGGCTTCCGCGACTTCACCCGCATCGCCGCCTCCGACCCGGTGATGTGGCGCGACGTCTTCCTCAACAACCGAGAGGCGGTGCTGGAGATCATCCAGCGCTTCACCGAAGACCTGACCGCCTTGCAGCGGGCCATCCGCTGGGGCGAGGGCGACAAGCTGGAAGACCTGTTCACCCGTACCCGCACCATCCGCCGCGCCATTATCGACGCCAAGCAGGCTTGATTTTAGGGGCCTCAGGCGCCGGGTGGGTTTTTTGTCGTCCCTCAGGCGCCGGGCGCGGCCCTTGGCCGCTTGGCTCTCGCGGCATAAGCCGCGCGGCGGGGTCGCGCCGGCCAGCTTGCGGGGCAAGCTGGTTTTGCCCGGCTTTCTCGGGCTGGCCGGGTCAGCGGCGGGCCTGGAAGAAGGCGCGCAGCAGCGCCGCCGCCCGTTGCTCGCCGATACCGCCGTAGACCTCCGGCCGATGATGGCAGGTGGGGTGATCGTAGATGCGGGGGCCGTGTTCCACCCCGCCGCCCTTGGGGTCGTAGGCGGCGAAGTACAGCCGGCGGATGCGGGCGAAGCCGATGGCCGTCGCGCACATGGGGCAGGGTTCCAGGGTGACATAGAGGTCGCAGTCGGGCAGCCGCGGGTCGCCGCGCAGCGCGCAGGCGGCGCGGATCGCCAGCAGCTCGGCATGGGC
>JAEWWF010000109.1 GCA_023396465.1 Pseudomonadota bacterium | reverse complement strand
GCCCAGGGCCGCCAGCATCTGACGGGCACGGGCGCGCACGCCCTGCGGCGTGCCGCCGTCGTTGACCAGCGCGGTGTAGAGATCGCGGGCGCGGGTGTCGTCGCCCTGGCGCAGGGCCAGCACGGCGGTCAGTTCCAGCGCCGAGAAGCGGAACGGGTTGGCGGGGTCGGTCAGCGGCTGCAACTCGGCCGTCAGGCTGTCGGCCGCTCCCGTTTCGCCGGTGGCCGGCATCTGGTGCATGACCGCCAGCAGGCGGGCGAGGTCGCGGAACGGTGCCTCGGCGGAGCCATCGGCGGCCAGCGCTTGCCATTGGCTGATGGCGCTGGCGGTATCCCCTTGCTCCGCCAGCAGCGCGGCCCGGCGCAAGGCGGCGACCGGACCGTAACCGGTGCCCGATCCCTGAGCCAGCGCGGCCAAGGCTTCGGCGGCCTGCTGCGGCTGATTGGCATCAAGCTGCCGCATGGCATCGGCATAGCGGCCGGCTTCATCCTGACGCACCGAGGCCTGCCACGCCTGCCAGCCCTGATAGCCGGCGACGCTCACCACGACGGCAAGGGCGGCGGCGATGACGACGCCCCCATACTTCTTCCACAGCCTTGCCATCTGTTCATGACGAAGGTCCTCATCCACCTCACGGAACAATGCTTCCTGGGTGGCGTCTTCGCGACGGTCGGCCACGCGATGCTCCTGCACGAATACCAGCGGAAAATCGAGCGCCAAACATAAGCCGTGTCAGGGGGTAAGGCAATCACCGCCGGCAGCGCCGATGGGCAGGGCGGAAACGTCAACCGGCGGAGGCCCTTAGGGGGCACTCCGCCGGTTGGGGCTGGGGGATCGGCTGGCGTCAGGCGGCGCGGACGTCGCTGAGGAAGCGGGACACCAGGCTGTTCAGGCGGTCGGCCTGCTGCGACATCTGTTCCGAGGCCGAGAGCACCTGAGTGGCCGCGCTTCCCGTCTCGTTGGCGGCGTGGGTGACGCCGACGATGTTGCGCGACACTTCCTGCGAACCGGCCGCCGCCTCCTGGACGTTGCGGCTGATTTCGTGGGTGGCGGCGTTCTGCTCCTCCACCGCGGCGGCGATGGCCGATGCGACGTGGTTCACTTCCTCGATGGTGCGGACGATGGTCTCGATCGCCGTCACCGCCGAGCTGGTCTCGGTCTGCACCTGGACGATCTGCTGGCTGATTTCCTCGGTGGCACGGCCAACCTGGCTCGCCAGACTCTTGACCTCGTTGGCGACGACGGCGAAGCCCTTGCCGGCCTCGCCGGCGCGGGCCGCCTCGATGGTGGCGTTCAGGGCCAGCAGGTTGGTCTGGTCGGCGATGTCGTTGATGAGGCTGACCACCTCGCCGATGCGCTCGGCGGAGCGGGCGAGGCCCTGGACGATGTCGTTGGTGCGCTTGGCCTCGTCGGCGGCGGCGCGGCTGATGGCGCTGGAGTGGTTCACCTGGCGGCCGATCTCGGTGATCGAGGCCGACAGCTCCTCGGCGGCGCTGGCCACCGTCTGGACGTTGGCCGAGGCCTGTTCGGAGGCGGCCGACACGGCGGTGGCCTGGCGGGTGGTTTCCTCGCCGATGGACGACATGCTCTGCGCCGTCGAGGTCAGTTGGGTGGTGGCGGCGGCCACCGCCTCCAGCAGGCGGTCGACATCGGTGCCGAAGCTGCGGGTCAGATCCTCGATGTGGCTGGCGCGGGCTTCGCGGGCGGCGCGTTCCCGCTCCTGCTCGGCGGCCAGTTGGTCGGCGCGGATCATGCCGTCGCGGAACACCAGCACGGCGCGGCTCATGTCGCCGACCTCATCCTGGCGATCGGTGCCGATGACCTCCGCCGAATGATTGCCGCCGGCGAGGCCGCTCATGGTGGCGGTCAGGGCGCGGACCGGCGCGGTGATGCTGCGGGCGACGAACACCGACAGGGCGATCATGGCGCCCAGCACCACCACCGCCACGACGGCCAGGGCGGCGGCCTGCCGCCAGAATTCCCGCGACACGTCGTCGATGTAGATGCCGGTGCCGACGAACCACTTCCACTCTGGCACGGCGCGGACGTAGGAGAGCTTCTCGGTCGGCTCCGCCCCTTGCGTCTTCGGCCAGACGTAGCCGACGTAGCCCTCGCCGGCGGTGCGGGCGAGCTGCATCATCTCAAGGATCATGGGTTTGCCGGCGGCATCCTTGACGCCCGACATGTCGGTGCCGTTGAGGGTCGGGCTGGGGTGATAGGCGGCGACGCCGTCGAAGCCGAGAACGAAGAAATACTCGGCGCCGTTCTGGTATTTCATGGTGCCCACCGCCTCGATGGCGCGGGCTTTCGCCTCGTCTTCCGTCAGGGCGCCGCTGCGCGCCTTGGCGGCATAGCCTTCGATGATGGTATGCGCCGTCTCGATAAGGTTGCGCGTCATGGTCTTGCGATCCTCCATCAGCGAGGATTGCAGGCTGACGAGAGCCACCGTCACCAGAACGACCACGCCCAGAAGGGCGGTGGCCACGATGAACCACAGCTTGGCACCGATCTTTATGTTTTTCACCAGACGCTCCACCACTGGCACCGGCGGGCCTCCGAACGGGCCCGTTCACGGTGCATCACCCTGTTGGGGTATACCATAAGAGTCGTTGAGGAAGTGTAAAGTGCTGCGTGTGGTTACTATGCTGTTTTCACCTTTTTTGGCGGTAGCCTTTATACGTTGGTCGCTTGCCATTTATACGCAAAGTAAAGGCCCGGCATTTGCCGGGCCTTTGTGGAGATATTTCTAATACGCCGGTGGGGTCAATCGGTGAAGTCGAGGAAGGCGTCGATGTCCAGCACCACCATCAGCTCCTCTTCCAGCCGCACGACACCGGAGGAAATGCCGCGCCAGCGCGGGTCCAGGGTCGACGGATTGGGCTCGATGCGGCTGATCGGCAGACTTTGAACATTGCCGACGCTGTCGACTTGCAGGCTATAGAGTTCCTGGCCCTGTTCGACCGTCACGCACATGATGTTGCCCTTGGTCTTCTTGGGCGGCAGGCCGAGGCGGGTGCGCACGTCGATGACGGTCACGATGCGTCCGCGCAGGTTGATGGAGCCGGCCACTTCCGGCGGTGCCAGGGGAATGCGGGCAACCTTTTCCGGGATCAGGATGTCTTGCACCCGCTCCACCGCCAGACCGAACAACTGGTCGGCGACGTAGACGGTCACGAACACCTGCTCGGCGACGGACTGAAGACCGCCGCGATGAGAGTCGGTGGTCGCGAGAGCGCGACTCTGGGACGCGGGGGCCAAATCGGTCATTTCTTCCCTCTCAACTCGCGTTCGGCGGCCCGGCCGGGACATCTGCCGGCGGATTGGATCAGGCTGGAATAGTGCCGCGTTTCGCCCTCTGCTTCCACACATTTCGGCAGGGTTCTTGCGCCTTTCGGGCAGCATGCATACCGGAGGGGAGGCTTCCCCGGCCGCTGCCCGCTAGGGCTGTTCCTGCTCCTGTCGCGGCGGCCGGGCGGCGGCCGGGCGCGGCGGTTCGGGGCCGCGCGGCACCGGCGCGACGGTGACCCCGACGCTGACGCCATGGGCGCCGCCGCCCATCATCACCCCTTTCAACGGGCTGACGTCGCCGAAATCGCGGCCCCAGGCGAGCGTCACATGCTCGCGGGTGGTCAGCTTGTTGTTGGTGGGATCGACGTCGATCCAGCCGCCGTCCGGCAGGTAGACCGCCACCCAGGCATGGCTGGCGTCGCCGCCTTCCAGCAGGGTGTCGATGTCGTCGAGGGAGCGGGTCATCACATAGCCCGACACATACCGGGCCGGCAGTCCCAACGCCCGCAGGCAGGCGATCTGCAAATGGGCGAAGTCCTGACAGACGCCGCGGCGGTTCTTCAGCACGTCGGCCAGTGGCGTCGCCACCGTGGTGGCGGTGGGGTCATAGGTGAAGTCGCCGTGGATGCGGTGGGTGAGGTCGAGCACCGCTTCCAGGATCGGCCGGCCGGGGCGGAAACTGCGGTTGGCGTAAGCCCGCACCGCGTCGGGCAGCGGCACGCCGGGGCTGGCGAAGGTATACTGGCAGGCGTCCAGAAGGTCGCGGCGGCGGGCCTCGCGCACCAGATCGCGCACCGCCTCCCAGGCCGGCGTCCGGGCGGCCTCCGGCGGTCGGGGTGGTGCCACCGTCACCAGGCTTTCCGCCACCACGCTTAAAGAGTCGTGGGTTTCGTCGATGGTGAAGTAGCAGGCGGCGTTACCGAAGTAGTCGCGCCGTTCCTGCTGGCTGCCCGGCGGCGGGGTGATGGTCAGGCGATGGCTGTGGACCTGCTGGGTCGCCAACTGGCGCGGCCGCAGGTGGGCGAGGTGATGGCTGATGGTCACCGGCTGGGTATAGGCGTAGCGGGTTTCATGCGTCACCCGATAGGTCACCGGCGCCGTCGGATCGGCCGCCGCCGCCGCCGCCGCCGCCGCGATCTCCTCGCGCTGCTGCTGCTGGTCGAGCGGCGTGGCGACGGGCTGGGTGTCGGTCATGACGTGCGATCCTTGGCCGCCAGCAGTTCGACGAAGGGCGACAGCGGTTCCGACACCTCGGCGGCGTGGACGAAGTATTGCCGGGTCAGCGTTGCCGAGAAATCCCACAGGCCGCCGCGCATGGTGGCGATGAGGTCGATCAGCCGTACCTCGCCGTCGCGCGGCTCGGCCAGCGTCACCACCGCCGGATCAAGGGTACGGGCGCCGGTCAGCAACCCCATGATGATGCGCTGCTCCGGCGTGAACATGCGGTCGGCGCGGGAAGGGGCGAGCGCGTCGGCATGCTCCATCAGCCGCGCCAATTGGAAGCCGAGGGAGCGCGGGTTGGTCTCGTCCACCAGCAAGAGGTCGAGCACCGGCACCACTTGCGGCGCCGCCAGATAGCGGGCGCGGTAGGTCATGACGCTGTCCGACAGGTCGAGCACCACGTCAAGCGCCGGCCCGACGTCGTCGGGCGCGGAGAACAGGAGCGAGGACAGCAGATCCAGGCTGTGCAGGCCGCGCTCCACCCGGCGGCCGACATCGAGGAACCGCCAGCCGGGGCCGCGGGTCATGTTTTCGCTGCACAGGCCCGACAGTGCCGACAGGATCATGATGGTGTCGTTGAGCAGGCCAAGCATCTCGTCGGCGCCCGGCGCCTCCCCGGCCGGCAGGGCGCTCAACCCCTCGCCCAAGCGGTTGATGGAGCGCCAGGTGTCGAGCGACAGGCGATCGCGCACCACCGTCGCCACCCGTTGCATGTTCTGCACGATGCCGCGCAGGCCGACGAAGGACGCCGCATCGGTGTTGCCGGCGATGAGCAGGCGGATGGCCTCGTCCTGCGCCGCCGGGTCGCGGCAATCATGATCCTTGGGCAAGTGGCCGAGCATGGCGAACAGGTCGAGCACCACCGCCAATTCCGGGTCGCCGCCGCCGGCGGCACCCTCGACGGCGCGGCTCATGGCGGCCCGCAGCACGCGGGTGGTGTCCTCGCACCGCTCCAGATAGCGGCCGAGCCAGAAGGTGTTGTCGGCCACCCGGCTCGGCAGGTCGCGGCTGCCGCGCACGGTCTTGGCCGGGGCGGCGCGCCCGCGCAGCAGGCTGACGTGGCTGACCGGCTCGTCCGACAGTACCCAGGTGTCCTTCGATCCGCCGCCGTGCTGCATGGACAGCGACAAGGTGCCCGGCGCCGTGGTGCGGCACAGGCCGCCGGGCATGATCTCCGGCCCGGTGCGGGTCATGACGGCGTGGCAGCGCAGGGTGACGGCGCGGGTCTCCAGCCGCCCCTCCACCCACGCCGGGGCGGTGGACAGATGGACAGACTCCTGCGCCACCCACAGATAGGGGGCGGCCTTGATCTGTTCGGTCAGTTTGGCCCGCTGGGTGGCCGACAGGCGCGAGGCATCGGTGATCGGCGCCTGCACGGCGAAGGCGGGGCGCACCGCCAGCCGGTGCAGGTTGGCGAGCACATAGGCGCGTTCCTTGTCCTGTCCGCACCACCACGAGGCGACGCCGGGCATGCGCAGGTCCTCCCCCAGCAGGTGGCGGCAGAGGCCGGGCAGGAAGGGCATGAAGGCGGGGCTTTCGATCAGGCCGGAGCCGAGGCCGTTGGCCACCGCCACCGTCCCCGCCTGCACCGCCCCCACCAGCCCCGGCACCCCCAGCGTCGAGTCGGTGCGCAGGTCGAGCGGATCGCAATAGCTGCCGTCGGTGCGGCGCAGAATCACCTCGACCGGCTTCAGGCCCTCCATGGTCTTCAGGTAGACGCGGCTGTCGCGCACCGTCAGATCTTCGCCCTCCACCAGCGTCAGGCCCATGTAGCGGGCCAGATAGGCATGCTCGAAATAGGTTTCGTTGTAGGGGCCGGGGGTCATCACCACGACGCGCGGATTGTCCGGGTTGCGCGGCGACAGGCCGATGAGGGCATCGCGTGCCTTCAGGAACCAGCCGGCCAGCCGATGGACGTTGGCGGCGCGGTAGAAATCCGGCAGCACGCGGCTGACGATGATGCGGTTTTCCAGGGCGTAGCCGGCGCCCGACGGGGCCTCGGTGCGATCGCCCACCACCCACCAGGTGCCGTCGGGGCTGCGGGCGACGTCGGCGGCGTAGAACTGCAACTGCTTGCCGGCCTGACCCTGCGCGCCATGCAGGGCACGCAGGAAAGCCGGGTTGGCGAACACCAGGGCGGGCGGCAGCAGCCCTTCGGTCAGCAGCCGTTGCGGGCCGTAGATGTCGGCGAGGATGAGGCTCATGAGGGTGGCGCGCTGTTGCAGCGCCGTTTCAAGGTAGGCCCATTCCTTGCTGTTGAGGATGAGCGGCAGCGGGTCCAGCTGCCACGGCCGGTCCATGCCCTCGGGGTCGCCATAGACGTTGTAGGTGACGCCGTTGTCGCGGATCAGCCGTTGACCGCGTTCCCAGCGGGCGCGCATCTCGGCTTCCGACAGCTGTCCCAGGCTATCGACGAAGGCGCGCCAGTGCGGACGGGCATCGCCGGCCTCGTCCACCATCTCGTCGTAGGTGCCGCGGAAAGTGCCATAGCCGATGTGCGAGAAGCCGGGCAGCACGCCCTGGCCGTCGCGGCCCATGCGTCCTTTGGTGTCCAGCACCGGCATGACGGTCCGTCCCCACTGCGGCGGCGGCCGTCACCCCTTGCGTCGGCCTCGCCGCGTCTCCGCTCATTGCGGAGTAAAGCGCATATCCAGCGTGCAAGGGAAGTCGGGATTGTACTCCGTCGGCGGCACCGGCTTGCGTCCGGGAGAATGGCCGAACGGGTAAAAGCGGGCGAGCCGGCGCGCCTCTGCTTCGTAGGAGTTGATCGGCGTGGTGTCGTAGTTGCGGCCGCCGGGATGGGCGACGTGATAGGTGCAGCCGCCGAGGGAGTGTTCGTTCCAACTGTCCAGCAGATCAAACACCAGTGGCGCGTGAACGCCAATGGTCGGATGCAGGCTGGCCGCCGCCCGCCAGGCCCGGAAGCGCACGCCAGCGACATGAACGCCCTGCTGGTCGGTGGGCTGCAACGGCACCCGGCGGCCGTTGCAGGTGACGACATGGCGTTGCGGGTTGAGGCCGGACACCTTCACCTGCAACCGTTCGACGCTCGAATCGACATAGCGCACAGTGCCGCCGGCGCCCGGCTCCTCGCCCAGCACCAGCCACGGCTCCAGCGCCTGCCGCAGATCGAGGTGGACACCGTCGTGGACCACCTCGCCATAGCGGGGGAAGCGGAACTCCACATGCGGCGCGAACCAGGCCGGATCGAAGGCATAGCCGACGCGGTTCAGGTCGGCGAGCACCTCTTGGAAGTCGCGCTCGACGTAATGGGGCAGCATGAACTGGTCGTGCAGCCGGGTGCCCCAGCGGGTGAGGGGGCGGGTGAAGGGCTCGCGCCAGAACCACGCGATCAGGGCCCGCAGCACCAGTTGCTGCGCCAGGCTCATCTGCGCGTGCGGCGGCATCTCGAACGAGCGGAACTCCACCAGCCCGAGGCGGCCGGTGGCGCTGTCGGGGGAATACAGTTTGTCGATGCAAATTTCCGAGCGATGGGTATTGCCGGTCAGGTCGGCCAACAGGTGGCGCAAGGCGCGGTCGACCACCCACGGCGCCACCTGTGCGGTTGCCGGCGGCAGCTGTGACAGGGCGATCTGCATCTCGTAAACGGCATCGTTGCGGGCTTCGTCGATGCGCGGCGCCTGACTGGTCGGGCCGATGAACATGCCCGAGAACAGGTAGCTGAGGCTCGGGTGATTCTGCCAATAGCGGATCAGGCTGCCGAGCAGGTCGGGCCGGCGCAGGAACGGGCTGTCGCCGGCGGTGGGGCCGCCCAACACGATGTGGTTGCCGCCGCCGGTGCCGCTGGCGCGGCCATCGATGAGGAATTTCTCCGTCCCCAGCCGGCAGGCGCGGGCGTCTTCATAGAGGCCGGTGGTGATGGCGACGGCCTCGTCCCAACTGGCGGCGGGCTGGATGTTGACCTCGATGACGCCGGGGTCGGGGGTCACCGAGATGCTGTTGAGGCGTGGATCGCGCGGCGGCGTGTAGCCTTCGATGGTCACCGGCAGGCGGCAGCGCACTGCCGCTGCCTCCACCTCGGCCAGCAGGGCGATGTAATCGTCGGCGGTTTCCGTCGGCGGCATGAAGACATGCAGGCGGCCATCGCGCGGCTCGATGGCGAGCGCGGTACGGACCGCGCGCCCGGTGGTGAGGCTCTGCGGGTACTGCGGCCGCTCGATGGCGGCGGGAGCGCCCTGGAGGTGGCGCTGGTCGAGGTCGCGCGGCCCTTCCCCCAGGTCGCGCGGCTCCGGTAGCTCGCCGCGTGGGGCAAAGGGGTCGGCCTCGATGACATAAGGGTAACTCGATGCCGGCACCCACGGCAGGCCGTCCAGCGGCATGCGCAGGCCGAGCGGGCTGTCGCCGGGGTGCAGCACCATGCGGCCGGTGCGGAACCGCCACACTTCCGTCTGCCATCGCGGCGCTTCCGCCGCCCCTTGCCAGCGTTGCACCGGCAGCACGTAGCCCACCGGCTGGTCGAGGCCGCGGCCGAACACCCGGGCCAGTCGGGCGCGCTCCTCGGGGTCTTTCAACTTGCTGTCGAAGGGGTCGACGTTGTCGGGCAGGCGTGCCTCGCGGGCGAGAAACTGGCCGGCATCCTCATAGGCGGCATGAATGGCGTCGCCGTCCAGCTTCAGCCCGTCGGCGATGGCGTACATCAGCCGTTCGGCATCGGCGAGGGTGCTGTCGGGGCGGTCGGTCTCGTCGGCGAAGTTGGACAGGTCGCGCCACAGCGGCTTGCCGTCGCGCCGCCAGTAGAGGTG
The DNA here is from genome assembly GCA_023396465.1 of Pseudomonadota bacterium. GTDB lineage: Bacteria > Pseudomonadota > Alphaproteobacteria > Rhodospirillales > Rhodospirillaceae > Caenispirillum. The sequence continues at coordinate 12,498 of JAEWWF010000109.1, read as the reverse complement.
GAAGGCCCAGCGCGGCAGGCTCTCGCCCGGATACCATTTGCCCTGGCCATAGAGCAGCATGCCGCCGGGCGCGAAGCGGGCCCGCAGGCGGCGGATCAGGTCGGCGGCGTAGAGGCGTTTGGTGGGGCCGACGGCAGCGGTGTTCCATTCGGCCGCGTCCATGTCGAAGGCGGCGACGAAGGTCGGCTCGCCGCCCATGGTCAGCCGCACGTCGCCGGCCTTCAGGTCGGCGTCCACCCGATGGCCCAGGGCTTCGATGGCGGCCCACTGCTCCGGCGTGTAGGGCTTGGTGACGCGCGGCGTCTCGTGGATGCGCGCCACGCTCATCTCGAAGCCGAACTCGGTCTCGCACTCGTCGACGCCGCCGGTGATGGGGGCGGCGGAGGGCGTGTCGGGGGTGGCGGCAAGCGGGATGTGGCCCTCGCCCGCCAGCAGGCCCGAGGTGGGGTCGAGGCCGATCCAGCCAGCGCCGGGCAGGTAGACCTCGGCCCAGGCGTGCAAGTCGGTGAAATCGTGGTCGGTGCCGGCGGGGCCGCCGTCGATGGGCTTCTCGTCGGCCACCAACTGGATCAGATAGCCCGACACGAAGCGCGCCGCGAAGCCCAGATGCCGCAGGATCTGCACCAGCAGCCAGCCGGAATCGCGGCACGATCCCGACAGCTTGGTCAGCGTCTCCTCGCAGGTCTGCACGCCCGGCTCCAGGCGGACGAGATACTTGATGTCCTGTTGCAGGCGCTGGTTGAGGCCGACGATGAAGGTGGTGGTCTGGGCCTTCTCCCGCGGCACGCTGTCCAGCCACGCCCGCAGCTTCGGTCCCGCCGGCTCGCAGCGGCGAAAGGGACGCAGTTCCTCCGCCAGGATGGGGTCGTAGTCGAAGGGCCAGTGTTCGGCTTGCGGCTCCAGGAAGAAGTCGAAGGGGTTCACCGTCTCCATCTCCGCCACCAGATCGACGTCGATGGAGAACTCCCGCACCTTCTCGGGGAAGACCACGCGGGCCAGCCAGTTGGACTGCGGGTCCTGCTGCCAGTTGAGGAAGTGGCCCTTGGGGTGGATGGTCAGGGCGTAGGACAGCACCTTGGTGCGCGCATGCGGCGCCGGCCGCAGGCGGATCACCTGCGGGCCGAGTGACACCAGTCGATCGTAGCGGTAGGACGTGCGGTGACGCAGCGCGACCCGGATGCTCATTCCCCCTGACCCCCTTTCCGTGCTGCTCAATATGCGGTCAACGATGCACGATGCCCAGCGGGCGGGCAATGGGGAAAGGATTGCCTGGAGACCGTCGGTGCCCCATGTTATAACGGCCGTCATAACAGGAGGGATGGATGTTTCAGCTCAAGCTCACCCGCATCGGCAATTCCTTCGGCGTCGTGCTGCCCAAGGAAGCGCTGGCCCGCCTCAAGCTGGAAGGCGGCGACACCGTCTACCTGACCGAATCGCCCGACGGCTTCCGCCTGACCCCCTATGACCCGCAGTTCGAGGATCAGATGGAGGCAGCCCGCCGGATCATGAAGAAGCGGCGCGACGCCTTGCGTGAGCTGGCCAAGTGACCGCGCCGACGACCTGGATCTCGCTGGCGGTGGTGCTGGCGGTGCATGAGGAGCAACTGGCCGAGCACGGCGGCGGCTCCGGCGTGCGCGACAGCGGCCTGCTGGAATCCGCCCTGGCGCGGCCGCAGCAGCTTGCCGCCTATGGCGAGCCCGATCTGGCCGATCTGGCGGCGGCCTACGGCTACGGCATCGTCCGCAACCACCCGTTCGTCGACGGCAACAAGCGCACCGGCGCGGTGGTGATGGAACTGTTCCTCGCCCTGCACGGGGTGGAACTGGCGTGCAGCGACGCCGAGCTGGTGGAGACCATCCTCGCCCTGGCGAGCGGCGATCTCAGCCAGGAGGCGCTGGCCACCTGGCTCCGCCAGCGCCTGGCCTGAGGCCGGCTTACACGCCGCGGGCGTGGGCGTGCAGATCCCAGTCTTCCCGCCGTTCCTTGCGCAGCACCGTCACCCGCGTCGGCTGGTCGAAGGTCCAGCCGTCGTCGGTGCGGGTGCCCAGCTCCTCGAACCGCGTGCGCAACTCCGCCTCGTGGGCGTCGAAGCGGGCTTCGCGGTCGCTGTTGGCGCTGATGATGCGGTCGCGGAAGGCCTCGAAGCTGCGCATCTTCACGGTGTGGGTGAAAACCGTCTCCCTCTCCACATGCAGGCCGTGGGCATGGGCGGCGTGCAGCGCCCGGTGCGCCAGGGCGCGCACCTCGCGCTCGTCGTCCACCAGCCGGCAGAGGTCGTAGAACGGGCCTTGCGCCACCGGCTCGGAACAATAGAGCTGGCCGCCGGGCTTCAGCACCCGCGCCGCTTCGGCCATGGCGCCGGCCATGTGCTGCGGTGGCACATGGTGCAGGCTGTTGAAGAACACCACGGCGTCCTGGGTGGAGGCGAGCAGCGGCATGGCTTCGGCCACGCCATCGATGATGACGACGCCGTCCACCGGCTCGGCGGCGCGGGCCTTGGCCAACTGGCGGGGGCTGCATTCAATGCCGATGACGCGGGCGGCGCCGGCCTTGCGCAGGGCGCGGGCGAGGCCGCCGTCGCCGCAGCCGATGTCGGCAACGGCGCGGTCTTCCAGGGCCAGGGCCTCGAAAAGGACGTCTCGGCTGTTCCTGCGTTCCATGGCACTCACCAAACGGACCAAAGCATCAATGCGGATGGCGGCGAGGCGAGAATTCAAGGATAACGCGCCGCCAGCCGGGCGGGGCTAGAACAGGTCCGGCCGTTCCGGCCGGTAGGAGATCTTGTGGGCGTGTTCGAAGGCGTTGATGAAGGTGACCAACTCCTTGCGGCGGGTCATGGCGCCTTGAACCTGGGCCGGCGTGATGGGCGGGCCGGAGATACGGTTTTCCTCGATCATCGCCTTGATGCGGTCAAGGAACATGCGCACGTTCACCGCCTCGATCAGATCGGCGCAGAAGTGGATGAAGCTGTCATAGCGCACCGACTTCTTCGGCTTGGGCGGGTGGTGGACCGAGACCGCGAAGGAGCCGGTGCGGCCGCCCCGCCGTTCCAGGATGGCGGCGCGGTGATAGCTGCTGAAGGGCGTAAACACCACCGCCGTCTGACTGTCGTGCTGGACGACGAATTCCTCGTCCTTGCCGAACAGGGTCTGGCTGACCCGCCGCACGATCTGCTCGTTGACGTCGCCGCCTTGGGCCAACGCCTCGATGGCATCGATCTGGCGGGAGGTGTTGGTGGAGAACAGGGTCCGCCCGTTGTGGTGGACCGATACCCAGGTTTCGGGCACGAACTGGCGCTCGTAGGACGACAGCCGCTGGTCCCAGCGCGGCGCCCAGTCCTCGGCTTCATCCTTGCTGAAGATGAACGGATTGCGGCTGAAGGCGTCGTACACCATGGCGGCGGCGCGCAGGGTGCAGGGGATGTTCTGGCCGCGCACGACCACGGTTTCGCTGATGTCGCCCGACTTCAGCATCATGGCGATCCGGTTGGAGCGGATCGACATGGCGGCCTGGCCTCCCTCCGACGGCAGATCGAAGGTGAACTTGTGGACCGTCGTCTTCTCGCGGAAAAGCGTTATGCCGATTACGGAGGCCATTTCTTGGCTCAGCAGAGGAGTGTGCGGGCGGAACGCCTACCAGCGTATTCTGTCGGGAGGGCGATCATGGAGGCAATACTACCAAATGTCCATCGAAGAAGCGGCGCTTCCGGAAGTTTCCCCGAAGACCCCGTGCAAGGTCTCGAAACCCCCGGATTCCCTGGTGATTCTGGGGGCGAAGCTGGCTCCTGACGGCACTCCGTCGGCGGCGCTGCAACGGCGGGTGGAGCATGCCGCCGAGCTGTGGCGTCAGGGGATGGCGCCGGTCCTGACGGTCTGCGGTGGCGCCACCGGCGGAGCGATCGGTGTGTCCGAAGCGGCGGTGATGGCGCGTCTGCTCACCACCTGTCATGGCGTTCCGCCGGCCGCGCTGGTGGTGGAGGATGTGTCGGAGGATACCCTTGGCAATGCCCGTGAGGCTTTGGCCCTGGCCAGTGCCCGTGGGTGGCGGCATCTGGTGGTGGTCACCGATGCGGTCCATCTGCCGCGGGCGTTGTGGACGTTCCGTCGTCTGGGGCGACCGCTCGGGATCACGGTGGAGGGACGGCCGGCGCCGGCGCCGGCCCGGTTCGGTCCAGCCTGGTGGGCCTATGGTCTGCGCGAGGTGGCGGCCCGTCTGGTTTATCGGGTCCGGGTGGCGAGAATGCTCCGCCGCTGATCTTGCCGGTGGCGTCCGCCTGCCGCAAGATCGCCCGCCGCCGTGCCGTTCCGTTCGAGGGGAGAAACAGACCGATGACCACCGCCACCTCCGATGCCGCCCCCCTGCCGCTGGCCGGCGTGCGGGTGCTCGACTGCGCCACGTTCATCGCCGCCCCTTACGCCGCCGCCATCCTGGCCGAGTTCGGCGCCGAGGTGATCAAGGTGGAGCAGCCCGGTGGCGGCGATCCCTTTCGCCGCTTCGGCACTCCGACCACCCGTGGCGACAGCCTCGCCTGGCTGTCGGAGGCGCGCAACAAGCGCTCCGTCACCCTCGACCTGCGTCACCCCAAGGGGGCGGCGCTGTTCCGCCAGATGGCCGTGCAGGCCGATGTCGTGTGCGAGAATTTCCGCCCCGGCACGCTGGAAAAATGGGGGCTCGGCTGGGATGACCTGCGGGCGGTGAACCCTGGCCTTGTCATGCTGCGGGTGTCGGGCTACGGCCAGACCGGCCCCTATCGCGACCGCCCCGGTTTCGCCCGCATCGCCCATGCCGTCGGCGGCCTCACCCATCTGGCCGGCATGCCGGACGGGCCTCCGGTGACGCCCGGCTCCACCTCGCTCGCTGATTACATGAGCGGCCTGTTCGGAGCCGTCGGCGTTCTGGTGGCCCTGCGCCACCGCGACCGCACCGGCGAGGGTCAGCAGGTCGACATCGGGCTTTATGAAAGTGTGTTCCGGGTGCTCGATGAACTGGCCCCACGCTACGCGCACGAGGGCACGGTGCGAGGGCCGGAAGGGGCGGGCACGCTCAATGCCTGCCCGCATGGCCATTTCCAATGCGCCGACGGGCATTGGGTGGCCATCGCCTGCACCAACGACAAGATGTTCGAGCGCCTGACCCGCGCCATGCGGCGGGCCGATTTGGCCGCCTCGCACGGGCAGGTGGCGGCGCGGCTGACCGACCGCGAGGCGGTGGACGGCGCGGTCGCCGCCTGGACGGCTTGCCACGACCGCGAGCAGGTGCTCGCCCTCTGTCTGGCGGAGGAGGTGCCGTGCGGGGCCATCAACACCATCGCCGACATCTTCGCCGACCCGCAGGTCGCCGCTCGGGGCAACCTGCTGCGCATGGCCGACGCGGTGTTGGGCGAGGTGGTGGTGCCGAACGTGGTGCCGCGCCTGACCGCCACCCCTGGTCGGGTGGAGCGTCTGGGCCCGGCGCTTGGCGAGGGCACCGCCGACATCCTTGGCAAGCTGTGCGGCCTGACCGACGAGGAACTGGCCGCTTACCGGGCGCAGGGCATTCTGTGACGCCCCGCGCCCGGCGGCGCTGTCGGGTTTACTCGGCCGGCTGCTGGCGGGCCGCCTGCTGCTCCTGCCGCAGGGCGGCAATCTCCGCCCGCAGGTTTTGCAGTTCAGCCAGCACCGTATCGGTGGCGGTCTGGGCGACCTCGCCGACCTCGCGTTCGATTTCCGCCCGTTCTTCCTCATGCAGGCTCTGCATGGCGTTGACGATCACCGCGATGAACAGGTTCAGCATGGTGAAGGTGGCGATCAGGATGAATGGCACGAAGAACGACCACGCCAGCGGGAACTTCTCCATCACCGGCCGCACGATGCCCATGGACCAGCTTTCCAGGGTCATGATCTGGAACAGGCTGTAGAGCGATGCCCCGATGGAGCCGAACCATTCGGGAAAGTCGGCACCGAAGGTCTTGGTGGCGATCACCGCCGCGACGTAGAACAGCAACCCTTGCAGCAGGGCGATCATGCCAAGGCCCGGCAGCGACGACAGCAGCGCCGAGACGATCATCTTCAGACGCGGCAGCACGGTGATGAGGCGCAGCACGCGCAGCACGCGCAAGGCGCGCAGCACCGCGAGGCCCGGCGTGGTGGGCAGGACGGCGATCAGCACCACGGCCAGATCGAACAGACTCCAGCCGTCGCGGAAGAAGGCGCCGCGGCGGTAGGCAATGCGGATCACCAACTCGACGATGAAAACACCAAGAATGGCTTGGTCGATCCGCGCGATCAGCGGCCCAATGGCGGCGGTGACGGTCGGCGACGTCTCCAGGCCGAGAATGATGGCATTGATGATGATCAGGGCGGTGATGACGGTCTGGACCTTACGGCTCTCCACCCACTGGCCGGCGCGCTCGATGACGCCCGGCCGTTCCACGCACGCTTCCATGGTATCCCCCAAAATGACAACAAGGCCTGCCGCAGCGCCCACCGGCGGCGGCGCCTTGGATGCCGTTGCCCGTATCGCGTGCTGCTGAACCATCCCCCCTGCGGCAACGCAGGCATGCGCGGGTCCGTCCTGATGCGTGCCCCGTCGGGCTGGCCGCGGAGCGGAGCGATGTCCGCGCGGTGCCGAAAATAGCGCAGAGACCATGACAGGGGAAGTGCCGCCGTGTCGGCGGCCGTGCAGCCTCAAGTCATGGGGAAAATGGATAGGTATCATTTATTTGATAGATGCTTCACCGGATTGGTGCCGTCACCAGCCCCGCCAGCCCCACGAAGGCGGGGTAGTGGTGAACCACCACGTCGACCGGGATGCCGCTCAGGTAATCGCGGAACCGGCCCTTGGCCTCGAACTTGGCGCGGAACGGACTGGCGCGGAAGAGATCGAGGTAGCGCGGCACGATGCCGCCCATGATCGTCACCCCGCCGAGCGCCCCGCTGGACAGCGCCAGATTGCCGGCGACCGTGCCCAACATGCCGAACACCAGATGCAGGCTGCCCAGCGCCAGCGGATCGCCGTCATCGAGGGCGCGGCGGCCGATCTCGGCCGGGTCGTCGGTGACCGGTTCAGCCCCTTCCACCCCGCACAGGGCCTGATAGACGTTGACGATGCCGGCGCCGGAGATCACCCGTTCGGCCGACACATGATCGAACCGTCGTCCTAGCCGCTCCAGCACCGCCGCCTCGCGGGCGTCGGTGGCCGGCATGGTGACGTGGCCGCCTTCGGTCGCCACCGGCACCAGCGCGCCGTCGGCGGTCGGCACCAGCAGCGCCACCCCGAGCCCGGTGCCGGGGCCGAGCACCGCCATGGGGCGCCCGGCCACCGGCTCGCCGCCGCCGATGCGCACCCGGTCGGCGGCGGACAGACGCGGCACCGCCAGGGCGTTGGCGACGAAATCGTTGACCACCGTCAGATGCGCAAGGCCGAGGGTGGCGCGGGTGGCGGCGATGCTGAAGCGCCAGGGGTTGTTGGTCAGGGCCACCCCGTCACCGGCCACCGGACAGGCGACGCAGAAGGCGCCCCGTGTGGGAGCCACCGCCGGCCGCACTTCGCGCAGGTAGGCTTGGGCCGCCGCCGCCGGACCATCGTAATCGGCGCACAGCAGGGTGCGGGCGTCATGGGCCTCGCCGTCCGGGCCGGTCAGGGCGAAGCGGGCATTGGTGCCGCCGATGTCGGCGATCAGGCCGGGGGCGGACGCGGGCTCAACCATGGGGGACTCCCGATGCAACGGCGGAGGACAGAGTCAGGCCGCAGCATAGCCGCCTTCGGGCACGGCGCGCAGCACCGACAGAAAGCGCTCGCGCCACTTGTCGAGCGAACTGTCGTGGACCCGGACCATCATCGCTTCCCATCGCTCGCGCCGCTCCTCCAGCGACATGGTCAGCGCCCGGTTCAGGGCGTCGGCGACGTTCTCGTGGTCGAAGGGGTTGACCAGCAGGGCGGCGTCCAGCTCCCGCGCCGCGCCGGCGAAGCGCGACAGCACCAGCACGCCGGGCTCGTGCGGGTTCTGGCTGGCGACGTATTCCTTGGCGACCAGATTCATGCCATCCCGCAAGGGGGTCACCACGCCGACCCGGCAGACCCGGTAGAAGCCGGTCAGGGTGTCACGCGGGAAGCCCTTGTTGAGATAGCGGATCGGCATCCAGTCCAATTCACCGTAGACGCCATTGATGTGGCCGGCGAGGCTTTCCAACTCGGCCCGGATGTTCTTGTACTCGGGCACCTCGCCGCGCGACACCGGCGCGATCTGCATGAGCGATACCCGCCCCTGGTTGGCCGGGAATTTCTGGAGAAACCGCTCGAAGGAGCGGAAGCGCTCGGGGATTCCCTTGGAATAGTCGAGGCGGTCGACCCCGATCATCAGTTGACGCTCGCCCATGTGCTTCACCAGCCGCCGCAGGTGGCTTTCCTGCATGGCGTGGGCGGCGGTGCGTTGCATGGTCTCCACCTCGATGCCGATGGGGTAGACCTCGGCCCGCAGGGTGCGGCCAAAGACCCGCAGCATGCCGTCGCCCAGGATCTCGCCGCGCTGCTCGTGGACGATGTAGTCCTGGAAGGCGCGCAGGTCATTGACCGTCTGGAAGCCGACCACGTCGTAGGCGCACAGCGACCGCGCCAGCCGCTCGTGACTGGGCAGCGCCAGGAATACTTCCATGGCCGGAAAGGGAGTGTGCAGGAAGAAGCCCATGCGGTTGTCGACGCCGAGCCGGCGCAGTTCGCTGGCGAAGGGGATCAGGTGGTAATCGTGGACCCAGATGTCGTCGCTGGGGCGGATCAGGGGTCGCAGCTTCTCGGCGAAATGGGTGTTGACGCGCAGGTAGCCGGCATAGTCCTGGCGGTTGAACTCGGCCAGATCGAGGCGGTAGTGGAGCAGCGGCCACAGGGTGCGGTTGGCGAAACCGTTATAGTATTCCTGATGATCGCGGCGCGACAGATCAAGGGTGGCGTAGGTGACTGGCGGTGCTTCGGTGATGGCCGGTTCCTCCGCCGGGCGGGCCACCGACTTGCCGCTCCAGCCGAACCATACACCCCCGTTTTCCTGCAAGGCTTCCCGCAGGGCGACGGCCAGTCCGCCCGCCCGCGCCGGGCCGTCGTCGGGCACCGCCACCCGGTTGGATACCACCACCAGTCTCGACACCCTGGTTCTCCTTCCTGTTGTCGCCGCCGTCAGGTCCGCCGTCCGTCGGCGGCATCGTCCCGCAAGAGGAACGCGCGAACCTCCCCGGCGGTGAGAGTCGCCCGCCTGCCCCGCACCACCACCGTCAACGGCGTGGTCCAGTCATCGGCGGCGGACAGGGTCAGGCAGTCGTCTCCCAGCGCCACATGCAGCCATTTCTCGCGGAAACGCACGCGCAGGGAGACGTCCTTCAGGCGGCCGGGCATCACCGGATCGAACACCAGCGCGCCATCCTGTTCCGCCATGCCGGTGAAGCAGCGCTGCACCAGGTCCACCGTGCCGGCCATGGCGCCGAGGTGGATGCCTTCCGCCGTGGTGCCGCCCTGGATGTCGGAGATGTCGCTTTCCAGCGCCGTGCGGAACAGATCCCATGCCCGATCGGGATGGCTGCGGGCCATCACCCAGGTATGGACCAGATAGGACAGGGTGGAGCCGTGGCTGGTGCGGGCAAGGTAGTAGTCCACCGTGCGCCGCCACTGCTCCGGCCCGAACCGGTAGCCGAGGCGGCCGAGCAGCGCCTCCAACTCCCGTTCCGGGAACAGGTAGAACAGCATGAGCGCGTCGGCCTGCTTCGACAGCTTGTAGCGGTTGGCGCTGTCGCCCTCGGCCTCCAGGATGCGGTCGAGGCGGTGGATGTCGCCGTAGCGGTCGCGGTAGCCCTCCCAGTCGAACTCCTCCAGGTGCTCGTAGCCCTCGAACTGGCTGAGGATGCCGTCGTCGTGGAAGGGCACGAACAGGCGGTGACCGATGTCGTCCCAGCGGGCGCATTCCTCGTCCGTGATCTGGAGCTTGGCGCAGAGGTCGCCGCGGGTTTCGGGGTCCAGTTCGGCCAGCAGGCGGCCGGCGGTGGTCATCAGCCAAGCGGTGAACACGTTGGTGTAGGCGTTGTTGTTCAGCCCCGGCGCGTCGCTGTCGGGATAGGCGTCATGGTACTCGTCCGGCCCCATGACGCCATGGATTTCATAGCGGCCGCGGTCGTCGTTGAAATGGGTGAGGGAGGCGAAGAACCGCGTCACCTCCAGGATCAGTTCGGCGCCGCGGCTTTCCAGGAAGGCGCGGTCGCCGGTGGTGACGTAGTGGCTCCAGGCATTGTAGGCCACCGCCAGCGAGACATGGCGTTGCAGCCAGGTGTTGTCCGCCACCCAGCGGCCGGACTTGGGGTTCAGGTGGACGACCTGGCTTTCCTCCCGCCCGTCGCTGCCTGACTGCCAGGGGAACATGGCACCCCGGAAGCCGGCCGCCCGCGCCGCCCGCCGCGCCGCTCCCAGGCGATGATGACGGTAGCGCAGCATGGCCTTGGCGATGGCCGGCAGCCGCAGGTGCAGGAACGGCAGGATGAACAGCTCATCCCAGAACACATGGCCGCGATAGGCCTCGCCGTGCCAGCCGCGTGCCGGCGTGCCGACGTCCAGGTCGACGGTGTTGGGCGACAGGGTTTGCAGCAGGTGGAAGATGTGCAGGCGCAGGATCATCTGGGTGCGGGCATCGCCGTTGGCATTGATGTCGCAGCGCCGCCACAACCGGTCCCAGGCCCGCCGGTGGGTGGCCTCCAGGTCGGCCATGCAGGGGGCGCAGGCCACCGCCTCGCGCGCCGCCAACCCCGGTTCGGAAATGGCCGCATCGCGGCCGGTGTGCAGCGCCGCCACCTTCTCCACCGTCACCGGCGCCCCAGGCTCCACGGCGACCGTGAACACCTGTCGAATGTGGCCGTCCTCCGGCGTCTCCACCCGGCTGGCGGCATCGGCCAGGGGGGCGCCGTCACGACTGAGGCGGGTGCGGGCGGCCTGGCCGATGCGCAGGCGGCTTTGCACGAAGCGGGTGACGAGGCAGAGGATCGACTCGCCGGCCTCGTCGTCGGCATCGCAACCGTCGCGCCGCCACGCCAGCGTCTCCGCCGGCTCCAGGTGGCGGCTGGCGAGATCGGCGTAGCGGCGCACGCCGGCATTGACGATGCGACCGTCGAGCGGGCTGTCGATCTCCACCGTGCCGGACCAGCCGTGGGCTTCCAGGCTGAGGCTTTGCGCCATCAGGTGGGGATATTCCATGTGGACGAAGCGCCGCGCCGTCAGCGTCGAGTCGCGGCCGTCGCCGTCGCGCACCCGCGCGGTGACGCACAGCACGCCGCCGCGCAGGTCGAGGGACTGCCGGAACTCCAGCACCTCGCAGGCGTCGAGGTCGAGCCACGGGCCGCCGTTGATGCGCAGGCGCAGGGCCGACCAGTCGGGCAGGTTGACCAGATCCTCGTTCACCACGTCGCGGTCGGCGACCCGGGTGACCAGCCGGTTGTAGCCGCCGGCAAGGTAGGTGCCGGGATAGTGGGTGTCGCCGGCGGTCGCCCAGGGGAAGGCGCCGCGGGTGACCGTGAAGCCGTTGCCGACGGCGCATAGTGCTTCTCGCAGCCCTTGGGCGGCGGGATCATAGCGGTCGTAGGTCAGCGTCCAGCCGTCATCACTCATGCCGGCGCCTCCCCGTCGTCGGAGCCGGGCGGCGGCAGGTCGATGCCGGCCAGCCGCGCCAACAGGGTCAGCACCTGATCGGGGTCATCGACGCGGAAGGCGGCGGCGGTGGCGCGGTCCGGTTCATCGCCAGCGTCGGCGCAGACGATGCCGAGGCCGCCCTCGGTGCCCTGGAGGGCGGCGAAGGCATCCTCGTCGGTCACGTCGTCGCCGAGAAACAGTGGCGCGATGTCCGGCCGCCGCAGGTCCAGCGCCTCCAGCAGCCACAGGACGCAGCGGCCCTTGTCCCAGTCGATGGCCGGCTGGAACTCGAAGATCTTCTTGCCGGTCTTTTCCTTGAGATCAGGGAAGTCGCGCGCCGCACCGTCCAGCACGGCCCGGAAGGCGGGGTAATCCTCCTCGGCGACACCGCGATAGTGGGCGGCGATGGAGAACTTCTTGCGCTCCACCAGACTGCCCGCCACATCGGCGAGGCCGTCGCGCAACTGCTGTTCGGCCTTGTCCAGCACCTCGGTCCAGTCGCCGTCGACCGGGCTTTTCACCGCCTCGCCGCCGGCCACCTCGACGTCGAAGCCGTGGCTTCCGGCGTAGGTCAGGTGGTCGATGCCGACCATGCGCTCGACGTTGGGCCGGTCGCGGCCTGACACCACCGCCACCGGCAGCACCTCCGCCACCCGCCGCAGCAGCTGGCGGGCGGAGTCGCTCAGCACCGCGTCGTCGGGGTGCGGCATGATGCCGGTGAGGGTGCCGTCGTAATCCAGGAACAGCGCCGGCGTGCGGCCGCCGAGGGCGGCGGCGAGGTCGGCGAAGGCGTCCAGCGCGTGTGGCACGGCGGACAGCGGGCGGCGGCGGATGGCGGCGTCAGACACGCTCGAAGTCTCCCAGGTC
>JAEWWF010000395.1 GCA_023396465.1 Pseudomonadota bacterium | reverse complement strand
TGCGCACCGCCATCCGCCAGGGCGCCAAGGCCGTGCGCTGCGTCTACCGCCGCGACCGCGAGAACATGCCCGGCTCCCAGCGCGAAGTGGCCAACGCCGTCGAGGAAGGGGTCGAGTTCGTGTGGATGGCGGCGCCGGAAGCCCTGCTCGGCGATGCCGACCACAAGGTCACCGCCGTGCGCGCCATCAAGATGCACCTGGGCGTCGCCGACAGCTCCGGCCGTCAGAGCCCGCAGCCCATCGAGGGCAGCCAGTTCACCATGGACGCCGACCTGGTGATCGAGGCGCTGGGCTTCGAGCCGGAAGACCTGCCGGTCTACTTCAACGAGCCGGAGCTGGCGGTCACCCGCTGGGGCACCGTGAAGACCGACCACAAGACGCTGATGACCTCCATCCCCGGCGTGTTCGCCGCCGGCGACATCATGCGCGGCGCCTCGCTGGTGGTGTGGGCCGTCAAGGACGGCCGCGACGCCGCCGAGCGCATCCACCAGTACGTGACCGCCAAGGCCGCCGCCGACAAGAGCGCGCCCGCCCTGGCCCAGGCCTCCTGAGGGAGTAGACACCGATGACCGAGATCAAGAAGGTTCAGCCCGAGTCCGGCAGCCAGTTCGTCGAGACCTGGAAGAAGAATGCCGAGACCCTGAAGGCGGCCGGTGCCTACGACTACGGCTGGGAACACGACAACTGCGGCGTCGGCCTGATCGCCGCCCTGGATGGCAAGCCCCGCCGCGAGGTGGTGGAAGCCGGCGTCGAGGCCCTGCGCGTGCTGTTCCACCGCGGCGCCGTCGACGCCGACGGCAAGACCGGTGACGGCGCCGGCATCCACGTCCAGATTCCGCAGGACTTCTTCAAGGAACACGTCCAGCGCACCGGCCACGACCTGGCCGGCGGCAAGCTGGCGGTCGGCATGATCTTCCTGCCGAAGAACGACATGGCGGCGCAGGAACGCTGCCGCACGGTGACCGAGTCGGAAATCCTCAACTTCGGCTACTCGATCTACGGCTGGCGCCAGGTGCCGGTCGACATCTCGGTGATCGGCGAGAAGGCCAACGCCACCCGCCCCGAGATCGAGCAGATCATGATCGCCAACACCAAGGGCGTCGACGACGACAAGTTCGAGAACGACCTCTACGTCATCCGCCGCCGCATCGAGAAGAAGGTGCTGGCCGAGCACATCACCGAGTTCTACATCTGCTCGTTCTCGTGCCGGTCGATCATCTACAAGGGCATGTTCCTGGCGGAACAGCTGACCACCTTCTATCCCGACCTGCTGGACGAGCGTTTCGTCTCCAGCTTCGCCATCTATCACCAGCGCTACAGCACCAACACCTTCCCGACTTGGCGCCTGGCCCAGCCCTTCCGCATGCTCGCCCACAACGGCGAGATCAACACGCTGATGGGCAACGTCAACTGGATGAAGTCGCACGAAACCCGCATGGCGACCGACGTGTTCGGCGACATGATCGAGGACCTGAAGCCGACCATCCAGGCCGGCGGCTCCGACTCGGCGGCGCTCGACAATGTGTTCGAGCTGATGTGCCGCGCCGGCCGCTCGGCGCCGGAGGTGAAGGCGGCACTCATTCCCGAAAGCATCGGCCAGAACAAGCTGATGCCGGAAGAGCATCGCTCCATGTTCAGCTACTACAACTGCATCATGGAACCGTGGGACGGCCCGGCCGCCATCTGCGCCACCGACGGCCGCTGGGTGGTCGCCGGCATGGACCGCAACGGCCTGCGCCCCATGCGCTATTCCGTCACCGCCAGCGGCCTGCTGATCGTCGGGTCGGAAACCGGCATGGTGCGTCTGCAGGAAGCGGAGATCGTCGAGAAGGGCCGCGTCGGCCCCGGCGAGTGCATCGGCGTCGACCTGCGCGAAGGCAAGTTCTTCAGCGACCGCGCCCTCAAGGACACCCTGGCCGCCCGCCGCCCGTTCGGCGAATGGGTCAAGCGCATCACCCTGCTGGAAGGGCTGATCGACGCCGCCGACCACAGCGAGACGCTCGGCATCACCGGCGAGACCCTGCGGCGGCGCCAGATGGGCTACGGCCTGACCATGGAAGACATGGAGCTGATCCTCCAGCCCATGGGCGAGGACGGCAAGGAAGCGGTCGGCTCCATGGGTGACGACGCGCCGCTGGCGGTGCTGTCGGACACCTATCGCGGGCTGCACTGCTTCTTCCGCCAGAACTTCAGCCAGGTCACCAACCCGCCCATCGACTCTTTGCGCGAAACGCGGGTGATGAGCCTCAACACCCGCCTCGGCAACCTGGGCAACATCCTGGAGGAAGACGCCAGCCAGTGCGACCTGCTGCAACTGGACAGCCCGGTGCTGCTGACGTCGGAATTCAACGCCATGCGCCGCCACATGGGCGACACGGCGGCGGAGATCGACTGCACCTTCGATCCGACCGCCGGTGACAATGCTCTGCGCGACGCCCTGCACGCCATCCAGCGCGAGGCGGAAGACGCCGTGCGCGGCGGCTGCACCCACGTCATCCTGACCGACAAGAAGGCCGGTCCGGCCCGCGCGCCCATTCCCATGATCCTGGCCGCCGGCGGCGTCCACACCCACCTCGTCCGCCAGCAGCTGCGCACCTTCACCAGCGTCAACGTGCGCTCGGGCGAGTGCATGGACGTGCATTACTTCGCGGTGCTGATCGGCGTCGGCGCCACCACGGTCAACGCC